>DASTYH010000349.1:0-17511 GCA_035765075.1 Gemmatimonadales bacterium | reverse complement strand
GGGCACCGGCAGGGCTCGGGATTCGCCGCCCGGCTCGGCGCGCGCTTCACGCCGAAGGGAGCGGTTCGCACCGCGGCGGCGGAGCGGACCGGCGTCCCCGGCCTCTTCGTGGCCGGAGACGCATCGAAGGATCCTCAGCTCGTGATCGTCGCCGCGGCGGAGGGTGCCGAGGCGGCGATCGCCATCAATACCGAGCTTACCCGGCGAACGCTCGCCGCCTCCGGCTAGAAGAGGAGCTCGATTCCCACCCGCGCAAGGCGCGGGGCGCCATAGGCGAAGATCGGCTGCGTCGCGTCACGCGCCGCGGCCCGGTACATCTCCAGCAGCTCCAGGCCCTCCACATAGCCGTTTCCGTCCACGTCCGCATGCGTGCGGTAGCGGGGCGACTCGTACGGAATCCGCTCGTCGTTAGCCGCGAAGGCGCCCTGCGCCATCGCCTCGATCGTGGCGTCGTCGGGTGTCGGTTCGCCGCTGTCCCGCCGGACGGCCACGATGTTCCGGCGACCGAGGAGATTGCGCACGTCCATGTACACGCTGCCGCGGACGCCTCCCAGGGAAAGGGGACGGCGGAGGAGCATGTCGATCGTGGAGGTGGCGGGAAGGCGGGCGCTGTTCGGCTCGCCGACGAGGGTGTCGGTTCCCGGCCGGTACCGGGTGAAGGGAAGCCCCGACGAGAGCCGCCCGATGAGCGCGGCCTCGAGCCCGCCGAGCGGGCGCACGCCGAGGAACGCGGGGCCGCCGGTCTCGGCGACCTGGCCCTGAAGAATCAGCGTGAGGTTGTGCCGCCGGTCATAGTCGAGCGGAAACTCGACCTTGGCGGGAATGATCGTGTCGTGCGTGATCGGGTCGATGATGATGACGCGCCGGAGGAGGAAGGCGCTCGTGGACGTGGCCAGCGCCTCCTGCAGCGTGTACGATGCCCGCACGCCCCAGCCGTTCCTGAGCTCGCGCTCGAAGAGCACCTCGCCGCCGCGCACGGTGCCGTTGTCGGCATTGCCGAAGATGGACGAGTCCGGGTCCACGCCGAGCGGGACGGAGCTCACGAGCCCTTCCAGGCGCTTCACGAAGGCGTTGACGCGGACGGCGAGCCCCGGCCGCGGGCGGGCGCGCAGGCTGAACTCGTACTGCCACGAGCCCTCGAATCCGAGATTCGGATTGCCCTGCCGGAACCGTCCGGTTCGCGTGGTGTCGTCGAAGGCGGCGTCCACCAGGTACTGGTAATCGGGCGCCTGGCTGAACCGGCCGATGCTGGCCACGAAGGTGGCGCCCTTGAGGACGGTGGACACCGCGACGCGAGGGTTGAGCTTCGACTGCGCCTTTCCCTCCGACCCCGGGAGATCGGTCCGCGTATCGAACCGGTCGTAGCGGAGGCCGGCGGTGATCCCCAGGTCCGAGAGCCGGAACTGCCCCTCGAGGTACGCCGCCGCCTGCAGCGGCGTGAACTCCGACGCCGTGGCGGGGGGAACGCTGTCGCCCGCGCCGACGGGGAGGTAACCGAGCACGCGCTGGAAGGTGCGGACGCGCTGGCTCACGATCTCGGTGCCCACGAAGATGTCGCCGGTCTGCCCGGCACCGAAGGTGAGGTCGAGCTGGGAACGGATCTCCCGGAAGTGATTCCAGGCGAGCTCGCCGCGGCTTCCGTCCGCGAGGAAGAAGGCGGGCACGCCCCAGGGCGTGTTGTCGCTCGGAAGCGGGGCCTCGAGACCGGGGATCGGCGCCTGCGCGGTGACGGTATCCTGGGCCCGGGCGATGTCCTCGCCGATGAACGAGAAGCCGCTCCCGGTGAACGCGCCGAATTCGTACTCGGGGATCTCGTCCAGCGTTCCCCGGATGAAGTCGCGATTGAAGAGCGCCACCCGGAGGTCGGCCACGAGCGGGAGGCGCGAGGTCGGCCCGCTGGCGTGCTGGAGATGCGCGCTCGCGAGCGTGCCGGCCGTCCGCCGCGCCGGGCCGAAGTCGGGATCGTACTTGAACGCGGCGTCGTAGAGCTGGCGCTGGTCGATCGAGCGGAGGCCGAAGACCCTGAGTGTCTGCCGCGAGCCGAACGGAATGGTCAGCTTCCCGGCCACGTTGTACTGCTCGCCCGCGTTGTGGGGGAGCATGTGCGGGTTGTCGTGCCGCGGGTCGAGCGGATTCTCCGGCGGAGGCGCGCTCACCGGCTCGGCATCGAGCCGGGCCGAGACGTCGGCGGCCACCAGCGCGCGAACCCCGCCGAAGAGGGGGCCATCCGCCTCGAACACCGCGCGGTCGAGGCCGCGATCCCAGCCCGCGCCGAAGGGCCGATCGGTCTCCCAGGCGGTGCGGCCCGCCCACTCCTCGCCGCCGTCCTTGGTCACCACGTTCACCAGGCCGGAGAGCGCCTGTCCGTAGCGGGCGGAGAATCCGTTGGTGACGAGCGACGCTTCCGTCAGGATGTCGGGCGGGAGGCGGATGCCGAGCGAGCCGGTGGAGGCATCGAGCTGGTTCTTCACGCCGAGGCCGTCGATGATGAACGACTCCTGGCCCAGGCGGCCGCCCCGATAGCTCTCGCCCACGGCGCCCGCCGAGAGGGAGAGTGCCTCCTCGAGCGAGCTCACCGGCAGCGTCCGCAGGTCCTCCGCGGTGACCACCTGCTCGGTGGAGGTGCGGAGGGGATCGAGCACCGGATCGGCGGTCTCGACCACGATCGGCGCCACCTCGACGGCGGAGGGCTGCATGCGGAAGTCGGCCAGCGTGGTGGAGCCCGCCTGCACCACGAGATTGTCCCGGCGGATCGGGGCGTAGCCGATGGCGCGCACCGTGATGGAATAGGTCCCGCTCCGGATCTCCCGGATCCGGTAGGCACCGCTCGTGTCCGCCACGTTGCCGCGCCGGCCGTCGTTCACCGTCACGACCGCGCCCTCGATGCCCTGGCCGGTGGTGACGTCGGTGACCTTTCCGGCAATGGCGCCCGCCGCCTGCGCGGCAGCGGGGACCGCGGAGAGGCTCGCGAGGAGGGCGACGGCGGCGGCCACGAAGAGCCGCCGCAATGTCACTGCAGGTCGAAGAGCCATAGGTCGGGTCGGTGGTTGGGCGCGTTGAAGTCGGAATCGGGGCCGGCGTGCACGGGAGCAAAGGGCGAAGCTTCGACGACGACGCGGGTGCCGTCGGGCGAGAGGGCGGGGCGCCGGAAAAGCGTCCCGGCGGGCGCGTGGACCTGGGCGGCGCCGGTCGCGAGGTTCACGATGTGGAGCTCGCCACCCTCGTCCCGCTGGACCCAGCCGTGCGCGTCCTCGAACTGGAAGAGGACGCTTCCGCCGACGATCGCCACGAGCGTGGTGCCGTGGAGCTGGACGTCGCGCGCGATGCCCGCGGCGCCGAAGTCGTGCAGGACCGTCTGCTCGCCGGTGCCGAGCGAGCGCCGGAAGACCCGGGTGTCGCCCCCCAGCGTGAAGACGATCGTGTCCTCGTCTCCCCCCGCCGCGACCGATGAGGCGAGCTCGGTGCCGGGCACCACGCTCAACGTCATGGCGCCGCCGGCGAGGTCACCCCGCATGATCTCGAGCCCGGTGGTGAAGGTGTCGGGGAGGAAGGTGGAGCCCTCGTAGAAGAGGTTCTCCCCGAGGTAGACGAGGCGGGTGGGGCCGAGCCACTGGAGGTGCGACACGTTGCCGTGCGTCAGCCCGCTCGGCGCGAAGTAGGGGATCGGCGTCACGACGTCGGCGGCCGTCGGGTCGTCCAGCGGGCCGAGCATGAGCGCCATGGCGGGACCCTTCTGCAGGCCGATCGTGCTCACCGCGCGGAGATACGCGATCCGGCCGTCGGCGCTCACTGCCGGCGCCTCGTAGCGGTGCGTGCTGTCCTCCTGCCCGACGCTCCGCGCGCAGACCTGCCGGGTGATGGTCCCGCCGCCACCCGGAAGGAAATGCAGGCAGCGATCGGCGTCGGGGAGGTCGAGCCGCTCGCTCGAGTAGAGGACGGTCGCGCCGTCGGGAAGCCAGGCGGGGGTGCGGTCGTCGCCGTCACTGTAGGTGAGCCGCACCGGCGGAACGGCCGAGAAGGGACCGGAGGTGCCGAAGTCCCGGGGCGCAAAGGGCACGTCGTGTCCGCACGCGGTGAGGAGGAGAATCGCGCCCGCGGCGACTCGACGAGGCATCACGGCGCGGCGAGTCGCCAGACGCTCGGCGTTCCGATCGGCGTGGTGTCGATCGCCACGATGTTCCCGCCTGCGATGAGGGTATCCACCCGCAACGGGACCCCTTCGGCCACCACCGAGCTGCCGTCGGGGGAGAGCGCGGGGCGCGCGAACCACATGAGCGGCGGCGCCGGGACGGGTGCCACCGCGCCGGTCCCGGGGACGGCGACGTGGAGCCGGCCGCCGAAGTCCAGGCCCTGCACGGTGCGGGTCTCGCCGGCGTGGAGCAGCACCCGTCCCTCGATCACCGCGACGACCCGGCCGGCGGCGAAATGGACGTCCCGCGCGATGACGCCGGGGCCGAAGTCGTGCGCCGTGGTGACGGCCCCCGAGCCCAGCTCCAGGCGGAAGACGCGGGAATCGGTCGCGAGCGTGAAGTAGATCACGTCGGCGGACTCGCCGCCGCTCACCGACGTGGCATAAAGCGTCCCCGGCACCGCCGTCGCGACGGCGGGGACGGCGGGATCGGCCACCAGTACCTGATGGGCGTACTCGACGAGCAGCGGGGGGCACTCGGGGCAGGGAGGTGGAATCTGCTCCTGCGCCATGCCCACGAAGGCAAGGCGGGAATCGCCCAGCCAGCGAAGCGACGCAGGTCGGATGTAGAATGCGTCCCCCTGGAAGGGGAAGCTCCGAACGACGGTATACGTCGACGGATCGTCGAGCGTGGCCGCGAGGATCGCGTCGCCCGCCGTGGTGGGCACCGCGGGCTGGCCACGATGATGGAAGGCGAGGCGCCCCGTCTCCGACAGCGCGGGGAGATCGAAGGCATCGGCCGACTGCGTCGCAAAGACCGACCGGCTGCAGATCTCGCGGCCAATGGTGCCGCCACCCGCGGGAAGGACACCGAGGCAGCGTTCGTCATCGACCAGGAAGCCGCCGCCGTAGCGGACATAGGAGTAGACGATGCTGCCGCCGTCCGGCGTCCAGATCGGTCCCGTGGCGCCGGCGTCGGAGTAGGTGAGCCGCGACGGAATGCCGGGAACGAGCGGCCCGTCGACCGAGCCATCGGGAGCGGTGAAGGGCTCGCCGTGCGAGCAGCCACCAAGGAGAGCGAGGAGGACGAGGGTGTGGAAGGGCCGCCGAGCGGAGCGTTGCCGCTGCGTCATCAGGGGTGCCTGTCGGAAGTTGGGTATGGAGACGTAGAGCCGGGGCGATGCTCGCACATCGAATCCCGAGGCGCGCGGGATCGGCTTCGAACGTACCATTGGCGCGAGCCGAGCGGAACGCCTCCCCCGACCCGCCGGCGAGCGGGGGACGTCTCCGGGGCGGCACGCGCGCACAGCCGGGACTTGACGGGCTCCCCCCGGCGGCGACAATTACGAATCGCACCAGGGCGGACGTTCCCGCGGTTGCCTCACTCCAGGAGCTCATGATGCTCGACGATTTCAGGACGTTCGTGATGCGCGGCAACGTGGTGGATCTGGCGGTGGGCGTGATCATCGGGGCGGCGTTCGGCGCGATCACCAAGTCGCTCGTCGACGATGTCATCATGCCGCCGATCGGTCTCCTGCTCGGCGGGCTCGACTTCACCAACATGTACGTGGTCCTGAAGGAGGGGGCCAACGCCGCGGGACCGTACGCGACACTCGCCGAAGCGAAGGAGGCGGGAGCCGTCACACTCAATTACGGCCTCTTCATCACGAGCATCGTCACGTTCGTCATCATCGCCTTCGCCGTCTACCTGCTGGTCAAGACGGTGAACCGGATGCATCGCCCCGCGGCGGCACCGGCCACCACGAAGGACTGCCCCGAATGCGCCATGGCGATTCCTCTGCTGGCGCGGAAATGCCCCCACTGCACCACCGTGCTCTGAGCCCGGGTTGACGGCAGAGCGACAACGCTTTATGATGTAAAGTAGATGAGCGAGGCATCCGGCGCCGCCCGTTCGCACACCCCGGCCCTCGGGGACCGGGCAATCGAGAACCTGTCCTTCATCCGCAGCACGATCGAGCGGGCGGCGCCGTTCACGGCCGTCCCCGGGTGGGGGGGCGTTGCCATGGGCGTGAGCGCCCTGGTGGCCGCGCCGATCGCGGCGTGGCAGGGATCGCGGAGCGGGTGGCTCACCGTCTGGGGGATCGAGGCGGTCGTCGCCGTCCTCATCGGAGGGCTCGCGATGGCGCGCAAGGCGCGCGCCCTGGGCGGTGCGGTGCTGGCCCGGCCGACCAGGCGCTTTCTCCTGAGCTTCACCCCGCCGATCGTGGTGGGCGCGATCCTCACGCTGGCGCTCTACCGCGGTGGGCTGGCGTCGGCGCTTCCGGGAACCTGGCTCCTGCTCTACGGGACCGGCGTCGCGACGGGAGGCGCCTTCTCGGTCCGGGCGGTGCCGCTGATGGGGCTCTGCTTCATGGCGCTCGGGGTGATCGCTCTCTTTGGGCCGCCGGCGTGGGGCGATCCGCTCCTGGCCGCAGGTTTCGGTGTCCTTCACATCCTGTTCGGCGTGGTGATCGCCCGGAGGTACGGTGGCTAGGCACAGCTCGGCGCGGCGAAAGCAGGCGCCCCAGGAAGAAGGGAAGCTCGAGGGCATTGCGGGGGGCAGGGCGTCCACGGCGCTCGAGCTCGACCGGCTCATCCACGAGCGCGCGCGGCTCGCCGTCGTGAGTGCGCTCGCCGTGAACGATTCGCTCTCCTTCAACGAGCTGAAGGAGCTGCTCGGCACGACCGACGGCAACCTGAGCGTTCACGCGCGGAAGCTCGAGGAGGCGGGATATATCGACTGCCGGAAGATGTTCGACGGGCGGACACCCCGCACGGAGTATACGCTGACGCCGGCGGGGCGTGCCGCGCTCGGCCGCTATCTCGATCACATGGAGGCGCTCATCCGCGCCGCGCGAGTCTCCTGAGCATTTTTTTTGGCCGAGTCACTTTATGACACAAAGAACTTCGAACACTGTTTTCTGCGGACTTCACGTCGCGATCATCATGGATGGCAACGGTCGCTGGGCGGAGCGCCGCGGGCTCCCGCGCGCCTCCGGCCACCGGGAGGGGGTCGCAGCGGTCCGCCGGGTCGTGGAGTCGGCCCCGGAGCTCGGTATCGGAACGCTCACGCTGTACGCGTTCTCTTCGGACAACTGGCGCCGCCCCGAGCGGGAGGTGCAGTGGCTGATGCGCCTCTTCCGCGAGTACCTGCGCGCCGAATCGGCGCGGTGCGTCGCCACCGGCGTGCGACTCAGCGTGATCGGCCGGCGCGATCGGCTCCCGCGCGGGGTGGCCACCGCCATCGCGGAGGCGGAGGAGGCCACGGCACGGGGCACACGGCTCCATCTCCGGGTGGCGGTCGACTACTCCGCGCGGGATTCGATCCTCCGCGCCGCGCAATGCCTCGCGCCGGGCAGCATTCCCACCCGCGAATCCTTCGCCCGCCTCCTCGCGATCGCCGATCATGGCCGCACCGCCACCCCCGAGGTGGACCTGCTCATCCGCACCGGCGGCGAGCAGCGCCTGAGCGATTTTCTCCTCTGGGAGTGTGCGTACGCGGAGCTGGTCTTCCTCCCGTGCATGTGGCCCGACTTCGGTGCGAACGACCTGGCGGCGGCGCTCCATGCATTTCACGGGCGCGAGCGGCGCTTCGGCGGGCTCCCCACGCCTCCCTCCCGCGCCGCTGCGCCCTCAGCGAGGTAATCATGCCGCTGCTCCTTCGGCTTCTCGGTCTGGCGGTGCTCGCCACCGTAGCGCTCACGGTCGGCGGAGCGATCCTGACCGCGATGTATGCCGCCGTCCGCGGAAAGCTCCACCTCCAGCGACTCGCCCTGCTCGCGTCCGGGGTGGCGACCGCCGAGCTCGCACTCCTCATCGGGGCGGGCCCGCTCCTGACCCGAGAGCGCGTGCTTTCCCCCGGCTCCGAGCTGTCGTTCTGCGGATTCGACTGCCACCTGCACCTCTCCGCGCGCCCCGCTCCGGGCCGGGACGGGGTCATCGTCCGGTTCCGGAGCGACGCGCGAGCGGTGCGCGAGCGACCCGGCGCGCTGCGCATCGTAGGCTACGACGCGCGCGGCGCCCGTCACGCGGCGCTCGAACCGATCCCGGACATCCCGCTCCCGGCGGGGGAGTCGGTCG
Organism: Gemmatimonadales bacterium; assembly: GCA_035765075.1. Classification (GTDB taxonomy): domain Bacteria; phylum Gemmatimonadota; class Gemmatimonadetes; order Gemmatimonadales; family GWC2-71-9; genus CAMLLJ01. Next base: position 9,302 of record DASTYH010000349.1, on the reverse strand, counting down.
AGCACCTGGTCCGTTTCGCCGTCGGTCCGGGGGAGCGGATCGAGCGGATCACGGCCATCTGGCGGGACTGGGAGAGCTATCTCGTACCGGGTCCGGAGAACCCGCTCGTGCAGCGACAGACGTCGGTGGCCCTCCTCCCTCAGGCCGAGGCTCCCCGGAGGGCCGCTCTGGCGGATTGAGGTGGAGAAAGGCATTCTCAAAGGAGGAGTGGGGAGCAGGGAGCGTGGTGCGTGGGCCAGGACCAGGAAGAAAGTGAGCCTATGGGAGGCGATATGCCGTCGCCGACGATTGCCCCTGCCCGCCTGTCCGGGAAGACCTGGCACCGGGGGCACCGTGTCCTGATGCCGCGGGGCGGACGTTCCTACCGTCTCATCACCGAGCAGCGGATCCGCCTCCCGGGCCTCCTGGGCGCGGCGGGGGCGGCGGTCGTGGGGATCGCCTGCGGGCTCTTCGACCTGCGCACCGGCCGGAGCGACACCACCGCCTTCATCGTCGGCGTCGCCGCCATGGCGTCCGCGCTCCTCGCGGTGAACGGCGCGATCGCGCGGGCGGTCATCATCGCCGCGGGCATCCCGCTCGTCTACGCGGTGGCGACGATACTGCAGCTCTCCATTCCATTCCCACCGGATCCCAACCTCCTTGCCACCATCGTGGTCATCGTCCCCGCGCTGGCGGGCGCCCTCCTCGGCGTGGCCGTGCGGCGCCTCGCAGCGGGCCGCGGATCGCTCAGCCCCTGACCGCCGCGCGTGACTGACGGCGGCGCCGGGACCGCGCTCGTCACCGGCGCCTCGAGCGGCATCGGCCGGGAGCTGGCGCGGCTCCTCGCACGGGACGGCCACACGCTCATCCTGACGGCGCGGGATGAAGAACGGCTGCGCGCCGTCGCGGCGGAGCTTCGCGAGCGCCACGGCACCGGCTCCACCGTCATCGCCGTCGACCTCTCCCAGCCGGACGGCGCCGCAAAGCTCGTCGAGCAGATCGAGCGCGCGGGACTCACCGTGGACGTGCTCGTCAACAATGCGGGGGCGGGGGCGGCGGGTCCCTTCGCGGAGGTTCCGCTCGAGCGCCAGCTCGCCGTGATCCAGCTCAACCTCGTGGCGCTCACCGAGCTTACGCGCCGGCTGCTGCCGGGCATGCTCGCGCGGCGGCGGGGACGGGTCCTGAACGTCTCGTCCACCGCAGCCTTTCAGCCCGGCCCCTACATGGCGGTCTACTACGCGACGAAGGCGTACGTGCTTTCGCTGTCGGAGGCGATTGCCGCCGAGGTGGCGGGAAGCGGCGTCACGGTCACGACGCTCTGTCCGGGGCCCACGCGGACCGAGTTCTTCGAGCGGGCGAGCATGCGCAAGTCTCCACTCGCCCGGAGCTCCATCCTCGACGCGGCCGCCGTGGCCGAGGCGGGGTACGCGGGAATGCTCCGGGGGCGGACGCTCGTGGTGCCCGGGCTGACCAACCGGGTCGCGCGGCACCTGGCGCGGCTCGCGCCTCGTCGCCTGGTCACCGGCATCGTGGCCCGGCTCAACGCCGGCCGAAGGCGCTAGAGACCGATCTCGAAGCCGAGGCGGATGCGCCGTGGTGCGGAGAAGAAGCCGCTTCCCACGAACCCGGCAAATGCCGCGTCGGCAGCGGCCGCCTGCTCCGATTCGGTGAACAAGCCATCTCCGTTGCCCCATCGCGCCTCGGCACGGACGAGGGAAACGCAGTTGGGTTCCGCGGGACTTCCGCTCACAGACACCCACCCGGCGCATCCTCCGGCGCCCGCACCTCCGAAGGTCAGATCGATGGTTCCCCCGACAAGCATGTCGTTTGCCGCCGCCTCGGACTGATAGCTGAAGCGCGCATCCTGACGCGCATCCGCCTCCGCGCTCTCGCTGGTGGTGCCGCCGGATGCGGAATAGACGCGGACGGCGTTCCGCCGGCCGAAGAGGTTGCGCGCGTCGATCCACGCGGTCACGCGGCCCGACTCCCCTCCGAGGCGGCGCGCGAAGCGGAGGTCGAGCTGACGGAGGGCCGGGAGTCGCCGCGAGGCGGGATCGCCGATGATGCCGGCGAGGCAGGGGTGGTCGGAGAGGGCGTCGTCGGCGCAGGCGCTGTACGGCGTGCCGCTGCTCCAGCGGAGCGCGAGCGCCAGGGAGGCGTCCCGGAAGATTCCCGACTGGCCGTCGGGGGCGTCGAATCCAAGCGATGCCACAAGCGTATGCGGGCGCTCCCAGGGAGCCGGGATGTCCTCGATGCCGGGTGCGAGCGAGTCCTCCACGCCGATACGCGCACGCTGCCACGTCCATCCGATCGCCGCGCGAACGGCGGGGGAGCTCCAGCCGAGCCGGGTCTCGAGTCCGGTGACGCCGGCGGTCCCGACGCTCTGCCGCTGGAGGAGATCGACGAGCGCATTGCCCCGGGTGGGATCGGGGAGGCTCACGAGCCGGACCGCGGGGGCGCCGCTCTCGGTCCTGCGGTACGCCGCGACGTCCGCGGAAAGCCCGCCACCGAGGCGGCGCGTCACCCCGAGCTCGGCATGCCACGCACGCTCGAGATCGAGATCAGTGCCGAAGGTGTCTGCCGGGCTCGTGATCGCGAGGTCGGTGTTGATCCTCTCGAGTGCGAGCGAGAGGTCGGGCATCGCGGCGGTCCGGGTAATGCCGGCACGGACCCGCGACGCGTCTCCGAGCGCGAAGGTGGTGCGGAGCGTGGGGCTCCAGGCGGAATGCCGCTCGTCCTCACGCGAGACCACGAGCGGTACGACCTGGCCGTTCAGGAGATAGCTCCCGTCCGCGTCGGAGTAGCTCGAGATTCTCGGGAAGGGGTGGTACTCGCCGAACCGGGGATTCGCTCCGCCGCCCGGGAGCGTCGGGAGTGTGTCGAGCACCCAGGGCCGGGCGCCGTTCGCGTCGTAGAAGTCGTGCCGGATCCCCAGGACGAGTGACAGCTCACCATAGCGGAACCGCTGTTCCGCGAAGACGGCTCCCCGCCTCGGCTCCGCGCGATACACATCCGAGAATGCCTGGGAGAGGAGCTCGTGCTCGTAGCTGGCGACGGCATAGCGCACGTATTCGGCGCCCAGGGTGAAATCGGAGTTGCTGGACGATCGCCAGGTGGCCGAGCCTGCGGCAACGGTCCGCTTCTCCTCGAAGATGGAGAGGCGCCCGACGGGCCCGCCGCGCTCGGAGAAGCCGAACAGGGCGTATGGGCCATCGCGCCACGCGTCCACCAGTCGGTACTGGTCGACGTTGTCCAGGTCGTAGGGTGAGCGCCGGGTTCCGGGGTTGTTGGCGCGGTAATCGGCGACGAGCGCAGAGTCCACCGGAAAGCTCTTCCGGTCCCAGCGGAAATCGAGCCCGCCGAGCATGAAGCCGCCGGCGGGATCGCGCGTGTCGGCCTCGCTCTCGGGCGTGAGCGGCGAGATCGTGAGCCGGTCGGTCTGGCGGGAGACCGCAAGCCGCCACGTGCCGCCCCGTCGCCGGGCGCCGAGCTGCCCGGTGAGCGTCACGGCATAGACCTGCGCCTCGGTCTCCCGCCCGAAGAGATTCCCCGGATTGAAGAGCGAGGCGTAGTCGAAGAGCCGTTCCGAGTCCCGCGCCCGGAGCGCCATCACGGAGATGCGGCCGGTGCGGCCGAGCGCGTTGTCGGAGACGGCCATGAGGCGGTATCCGGATGCCGCGGCGGCGGGCGTCCGGTCATCGTCGCACGCCGCGCCGTAGTTGTCCGCGACGCGGGCATTGGCGCTCCCCGCGAAGAGGGCGCAGTCGCCGCGGGCCAGCGCCGCCGCCGGCACGTCTACATTTCCGACGCCGGGCACGGTCACCACGGTGTCGCTGCCGGCGGCATCGAAGATCGGGGCGTCCCGCGCGTCGGCTCCGAACTCCGCGGCCTTCTGCCCGACCAGCTGCCCGCCGAGGAACATCGTGGAGCTGCGTGTCGAGCGCCCGATCATCCCCTCGATCCGGTTGACGCCGAGGCCCGATGTGAAGCGGTCGGTCTCCCAGGAGAGCCGCCCCGCGCGGCCGAGCGGAAACGCGGCCGGAGTGGCGTAGAGGAGCGCGCCGCTCGGGCTGCCAGCCAGCGACGCGGGGAGAGGACCGACGATGGCGGAGGCGGCGCCGACCGTTCCCGGCGCGAGGCCGAGCCGGCGGGTGCCGTGGCCGGGTGTCAGGTCCACCCCGTTCACGTAGGTGCGGTAGCGGCCCGGCGCTCCGCCGCGAAGCGAGAGCCCGCCGGCAGTCGCCCCCACGCCGGGCTCGAGCAGCAGGGCGCCCTCGGCGCTGTCCACCGGAAGCCACTCGACGACGGCGCCGGGAATGCGGCGGCTCGTGGTGGCCGTCGCCGAGGAATCGGTCGAGGCGGTATCGGGTGGCGGCGGACCGAAGGGGATCTGCGCCGTGGCAGGGCGCGACAGGATCGGTACGAGGAGCAGGGACGCAAGGGCCAGTCGCGGCCAGAATGTCATCGAGTCATCCGGGGTGAAGGCGGAATGTCTGACAGCGCGTCGGAGCCGAGGCCCGCGAGACGGGGTGCACACCTCACGCGGCGGCGATTCCTCCAGGCGGGGGGCGTCGCCGGCGTGGCGCTCGCCGTCGACGCGCTCGGCGTCGAGCCGGGGCGCGTCGAGGTGACGCGCCATGACATCGTGATTTCCGGGCTTCCCGCCGCGCTCGCCGGGCTCCGCATCGCGCAGGTCACGGATACGCACCTGCCCGGAAACCGGCGGGCAGCGGACGCAGCGATCCGGCTCCTCGCCGATGCGCGCCCCGAGGTGGTCGTCCTGACGGGGGACATCTGTGAGGATGCCGCCGGCCTCGGTGCGCTCACCGACTTCGTGGCGGCGGCACGAGGGTCGCTCGCAACCGTCGGGATCTACGGCAACTGGGAACGGAAGGCGCGAATTCCCGAGGCGGCGCTCGCCGCGGCCTACGAGCGGGCGGGGGCGGAGCTGCTCGTAAGCCGGAGCGTCCTCGTCAGCGCTCCCGCTGGGGATGCGCGTCTCCGGATCGTGGGCCTCGACGACGCGCGCTACGTCGGTCCCGACCTCGCTCGGGCGCTCGGCGGTCCCGCCGGGGACGCCGAGCTCTGGCTCGTGCACTGTCCGCAGTACGCCGACCTCTTCTCCCCGCCGAGGAATCCTCCTGCCGCACTCCTCGCCGGCCACACGCACGGCGGCCAGGTCCGGCTTCCCGGCTGGACGCCGTACACCCCGCCCGGCTCGGGCCGCTATGTGGAAGGGTGGTACCGGGACGTCCCGGTGCCGATGTACGTGAGCCGGGGCGTGGGGACGGCGGTGGTTCCGGCGCGTCTCGCCTGCCGGCCCGAGCTCCCGATCTTCACGCTCCGCGCTACCACGGCTGTTCCCGCCCCAGATAATCGATGAAGCGCCCCGAATCGGCGGGGGTGAGGCGCGCGGCGGTCTCGAGCAGGCCACGGACCGACTCCTCCGGCGAGAGCGCGGCGCGGGAGCCGCCCATCCGGGTGCGGACCCACCCCGGGGTGATGGCGATGACGATGATTCCCTCCGGCGCGAGCTCGGCCGCCAGCGATCGGGTCATGATGTTGAGCGCCGCCTTGCTCGCTGCGTACGCGTAATCGCCGGGCCCCGATTTCGAGGTGACCGATCCGACGAGCGAGGAGAGGTTGAGGATCCGACCCCGCGGCGACGCCCGGATGAGGTTCAGGAAGTGCTGGATGACGATCATCGGGCCGGCGGCGTTGACGCGGAACGCCTCGACGAGCTCCTCCTGCGTCAGCGTATCGAAGAGCGTGGCCTCGGGATTCCAGCTCTCGGACGTGTGCGAGTACATCCCGGCATTGTTCACCAGGATGTCGATGCGGCTGACCGCATCGCCCAGCGCGTTCCGCGCCGCCACGATGGACTCGACGCTGCCGACGTCGAGCGTGAGCCGGATGAGGCGGCCCGGGTGCTTCGTGCCCAGCGCGTCGAGCTCGCCGGAGGGCCCGCGGGTGGTGGCGATGACGCGATGGCCGGCGGCGAGCCCCTGGCGAGCGAGCTCGAGGCCGATTCCGCGGGAGGCACCCGTCACCATCAGCGTTTCCATGGAGCTCACTCGACCGCACTCAGGTTGCAGAGCGCCCGCCACCCCCGGAACGCCATGCGATAGTCGTCGGCCACGAAGCGGATGGTGCGCGGGCCCGTGCGCTCCGCGCCGGGCACCAGCTCCGCCATGTCGGCGTGCACCGTCCGGACGAAGTCGGTCTCGAGCGTAATCGGGGCTCGGGGCTGAAAGGGCCGATGGGACCGGCCGAGCGCAGCTTCCGCCCCGGCGCGAATCCGGCGCCGCGATTCGGTGGGGGAGAGGCTGCGGGCGGCGTACCGGCTGAGCCCCTGCTTGACGATCACCGCCTCGACGTGGTCCCCGAGGAGCGCGCGCGCCTCCGCGGCGAGCGCCTGGTCGCCGCTCACGAGGGCCACCGGGACGCCGAAGTGACCCGCCATCGCCGCATTCAGGCCGACCTCGCCGACCGGCGCCCCGTTCAGCCGGACCTCGTAGATCCGGTCGGTATAGGTGTGGTCGATGATGGCGCGTGCCGTGCCGGCACGGCCGTGATAGCCGATGAAGAAGGCGGCATCGAATCCCTCGTCCACCCCTTCCACCATCGAGAGCGCCTTCGGCCCGCTGGCGATGAGCTCGGCGCGCTGATCGAGCTCCTCCGCGAGCAGGTTGCGCATGAGCCAGTGGCTGTCGTTGACCACCACCCGCTCGGCGCCGGCCGAAAAGGCGCCCTCGATGGCGGCATTCGCCTCTCCGGTCATGAGCCGGCAGGAGCGGGCGTACTCCGCGGCGTGGCGCGGGTCGGTGGGGTCCGTCTGCTGCTCGTGGAAGACCCCCGCGATCCCCTCCATGTCCACCGAGATGTAGACGCGCATCTGGCTCCAGGTTGCGAAGTGGCGGGACACCGTGCTACGCTCCACGTTCAACTATAGGGAGGCCCGAGGATGCGCGCACCTGCACGATTCGCCCCGGCCGTGGTCGCGATGCTGCTCGTGGCCGGCTGCGAGCGCGGCGTTTCGACCGCAAGTCCCGAGGCAAATGGCCGGATGTACACCGAGTGGTTCTACGGCCAGGAATTCGAGCGGCTCTGGGACCGGTTCTCTCCCGAAATGAAGGAGACCTTTCCCACCCCGGCAGAGCTGGCGCGGTTCGCCGGTCATACGGTGGCGGAGCTCGGGGCGGAGCAGGGGAGTGCGAGCGAGCGGGTGAGCGAGGAGGACAGCGTGACGGTCTATACGCGCCTCGCCTCGTTCGAGCGCGCGCCGACGCCGGTGATGCTCCAGTGGACCCTGGCGCGCGACGGACTGGTCACCGGGTTCGTCGTCGGTCCCGCGGTACCGGAAGGATCATCCGGGCTCGAGGCTCCCGCCGAAAGCGTTCAGTAGACGCGGCCCCCGAGCGGCACCTCCCGCTCGGGCTCGATCAGCACCACGCGGCCCTCCGCGTCGGGGAGGCCGAGCACCAGCACCTCCGAGATGAACCCGGCGATGGTCCGCGTGCCGAGGTTCATGGCGGCGATCACCTGTCGTCCCACCAGTTCCTCCGCAGCATACAGTGAGACGAGCTGCGCGCTCGACCGCCGCTCACCCTCCGGACCGAAATCGATCCAGAGACGATAGGCGGGCTTCCGGGCGCGCTCGTTGAGCTCGGCGCGCGTAATGCGGCCGACCCGGACCTCGAGCGTTTCGAACGCTTCGGGTCCGGTCATCCGAGCACGAGCTCGCCGCGAAGCGTCGTGACCGCCTGGCCGCCGAGGAGCACCCGGTTCCCGTGAAGCGTCACCCGGACCTCGCCACCCCGGCGCGACGCCTGCCACGCGACGAAATCCCTCTTGCCAAGCCGGTCCGCCCAGTAGGGCCCGAGCATGCAGTGCGCGGATCCGGTGACGGGATCCTCGGGAACACCGCATGCGGGCGCGAAGTAGCGGGAGACGAAGTCGTACGCGCCGCTCCCGCGGGCGGTACACGCGAACCCCCGCACCTTCTCCCGGGCGAGCCGGGCGAGGTCGGGATCGAGGGCGCGCACCGCCGCTTCATCGGCCAGCTCGACGACGAAGTCGAGCCGGCTCCGCTCGAAGTTGACCGGCTCGGCGCCGAGCGCGGCGGGGAGCCACCCCGGTATCGACTCGGGCTCGCTCGGGAGTGCCGGGAAGTCGAGCTCGATCCATCCGTCCCGCCGGGTGGCCGTCAGCACGCCGCTCCGCGTGTGAAAGCGGAGCCGCTCCCCTTCCGCCGCCTGGCCCGACTCCCAGAGCGCGTGTGCGCTCGCGAGCGTCGCGTGACCGCAGAGGTCCACCTCGACGAGCGGCGTGAACCAGCGGAGACTCCACTCCTCGCTGCCGGGCAGCCGCTGGAGGAACGCCGTCTCGGCGAGGTTCATCTCGGCGGCGATGGCCGCCATCATCGATTCGGGAAGCGGCTGCTGGAGGATGCAGACCGCCGCCGGGTTGCCCGCAAAGGGCCGGTCGGTGAACGCGTCCACCTGGATCACGCTCTGCAGCGTCATGTCCCGCCTCCGACGATCGCCTCGGCCTCGATCTCGACCAGCATCGCCGGATCGATGAGCCGGCTCACCTCGACCATGCTCGTGGCGGGCCTGATGTCGGCAAACACCTCTCCGTGCGCGCGACCCACCTCTTCCCACCGCGAGATGTCCGTCACGTACATCCGCGTGCGGACCACGTCGCCGAGCGATGCGCCGAGCTGCACGAGCGCCGCTTCGATGTTGCGGAGGACCTGCCGGGTCTGCGCATAGGCATCACCGGGACCCACGATCGATCCGTCCGCGGCCGTGGCCGTCGTCCCCGACACCTGGATCACCGCGCCCACCCGGACGGCGCGAGAGTAGCCCACGATCGGCTCCCATGGGGTCCCGGTCGAGACCTGCTGTCGCATCGGCTGGCTCCTGAAGGAAGTCATGTCGGTGCCGAATCTATACGAATGAAAGGGGAAGGGGAGCGGAGCCCGCACTGCGGGTGCATCCCCTCCCGGAACGACGATGCGGGGAGGCGTCCGAAGACACCTCCCCGCATCCATCACGTCGGCGCCGCGTCAGACGTCGTCGCGGCCGGGATTCGGATCGAGCGCCTGCTTTGCCTTTCCGATACCCTGCTGGGCCTTGCCCTTGATCTGCTGGCCGTAGCCCTTGAGCTGCTCGCTCTCGTCATCCGTCGCATCGCCCAGCTTGGAGCGGATCTTGCCCTCCAGCTCCTTGGCGCTGCCCTTCAGACGATCCTCCGTACCCTCCGTATGCATATCCCGGCGATCAGCCATGGGAGTACCTCCATCATTGGGTGCGTCCCGC
>DASTYH010000348.1:0-9286 GCA_035765075.1 Gemmatimonadales bacterium | reverse complement strand
CCCCGGCTACGATCGCGCCCTCGGGCGAACGGGGACGGACCTCGATCGCGAGGTGGTCCGGCTGGCGCGGGAGGCGATGGGGGCGGGGCTCGCCGGAATCGTCTGCTCGCCGAGGGAGCTCCCCGCGGTGCGGGAGGTCGTGGGAGCGGGAGGGCGGCTCGTCGTTCCCGGCATCCGGCGCGCCGGCGACAGCGCCGGCGACCAGGCGCGAACCGCCGCGCCGGGGGAGGCCGCCGCCCTCGGCGCCACCCACCTCGTCGTCGGCCGTCCCATCCTCACCGCGGCCGATCCCGGCCGGGTCTTTGCCGAGATGAGCGCGGACGTGGGCGCGTAACGCCCCCCGCTCCTCGACCGGAACGGCTGCCGAGCTTCCCCCGACGCCTCAGTGGGCTCCAACCCCCGTCCCTTGCGTGACTTCCACCGCTCGTTTATTATGCGCAGCTAGTCCTTAAACGCCCTTTTTCCAGCGGTGAAGGGGCTCTCGCCCGGGAGACGTGTGTGAAGGTTCGTTCGAGTGTGAAGCCGATCTGCGAGCACTGCAAGGTGATCAAGCGCCAGGGCGTGACCCGCATCATCTGCAAGCGCAATCCCAAGCATAAGCAGCGGCAGGGCTGATCATGGCACGCATTGCAGGCGTCGACCTTCCGCGCGACAAGCGAATCGAAGTCGCGCTCACGTACATCTTCGGCATCGGCCGGGCCACCAGCAATCGCATCCTGAGCGAAACGGGTGTCAGCGTGGAGACCCGGGTCCGGGACCTCTCGGACGCCGAGGTCGCCCGGCTGCGGCAGTACATCGAGCGCTCGCTCCGCGTCGAGGGCGCGCTGCGCACCGAAGTCGCGATGAACATCAAGCGCCTGATGGACATCGGCAGCTATCGCGGCATTCGCCATCGCCGCGGGCTCCCGGTCCGCGGGCAGCGTACGCACACGAACGCGCGGACCAAGAAGGGTCCCCGCCGCGCCATCGCCGGCAAGAAGAAAGTGACGAAGAAGTAAATGACAGCTCCAGTGAAGCCGGCCGCGGGCGCGAAGCGCGGCAAGAAGGTCGTCGAGAGCGAGGGCGTGGCGCACATCGCGGCGACGTTCAACAACGTCCTCATCACGATCACGGACATGAAGGGGAACGCGCTCGCCTGGGGCACCGCCGGCAAGGCGGGGTTCAAGGGCTCGAAGAAGAGCACCCCCTTTGCGGCCACGGTCGCGGCGGAGAACTGCGGGCGCGAGGCGATGAACCTCGGGCTCCGGCGCGTTCACGTCCGGGTGCAGGGCCCCGGCAGCGGCCGCGAGTCGGCCATTCAGGCGCTCGCCTCGGTCGGGCTCCGGGTCGTCTCGATCCGGGACGTCACGCCGATCCCTCACAACGGGTGCCGTCCCCCGAAGAAGCGGCGGGTCTGAGCCATGGCGCGCTACACTGGTCCAAGCTGCCGGCAGTGCCGCCGGGAAGGCACCAAGCTGTTTCTCAAGGGCGCCAAGTGTCTCACCGAGAAGTGCCCGGTGGAGCGTCGTCCCTACCCGGCCGGCCAGCACGGCCAGGCGGGCGGCGGACGGCCCCGCAAGGCCTCGGAGTACGCCAAGCAGCTGCGTGAGAAGCAGAAGGTGAAGCGGATGTACGGCCTCACCGAGCGCCAGTTCCGCAACACCTTCGAGTCGGCGACCCTCCTGCCGGGCGTCAAGGGCACCAACCTGCTGGTGGCCCTCGAGACCCGCCTCGACAACGTCGTCTACCGGCTCGGCTTCGCCGCCAGCCGGAAGGATGCGCGCCAGCTGATCCGGCACGGGCACGTGCAGGTGAACGGCAGCCGCGTGGACATCCCGTCGTACCATGTCGCCACCGGCCAGGAAGTTCGCGTCGCCCCGGGCAGCCGCGAGAGCCTCCGGGTCAAGATGTCCCAGGAGCTCGCGTCGCGCGGCCAGCCGGTAAGCTGGCTGACCGTGGATGCCGACAAGGCTGCCGGCCGGCTCGTCGAGGTCCCGACGCGCGAAGCAATTCCCGTCAACGCCCAGGAGCAGCTCATCGTCGAGCTGTACTCGAAGTGACCATGAGCATCGATCTCACCGGGCTCGTCCGGCCGCAGCTCGTCGAAATGACGAAGCGGGACGACAACCCGAACATCGCCGAATTCCGGCTGCAGCCGCTCGAGCGTGGCTTCGGCTATACGCTGGGCAACTCGCTCCGCCGCCTTCTCCTCTCGTCGCTCCGGGGGAGTGCCGTCTGGGGCTTCCGGCTCGAGGGCGTGGTGCACGAGCACCAGACCGTACCGGGCGTCCTCGAGGACGTGCATCAGGTCATCCAGCGGCTCAAGTCGCTGACCCTCGTGCTCGACCCCGCGGTGGACGAAGCCACCCTGCACATCAAGCGGGAAGGCGCCGGGCCGGTCTACGCCCGGGACATCCAGCCGCATGGCTCGGTGCGCATCGTGAACCCCGATCACCTGCTCTTCACGCTGCAGGATGACCGGGAGATCTCGATGGAGCTCTTCGTGAACAAGGGTCGCGGTTACGTGGAGGCGGATCTCCAGCCGTCCGACCGGTCCGTTCCGGTGGACCTCGTCCGGATCGACGCGATCTACAATCCGGTCCGCCGCGCCAACTTCACCGTCGCGGAGACCCGCGTCGGCCAGCGCACCGACTACGATCGGCTCACCGTCTCCATCGAGACGAACGGCACGATCTCGCCGGAGGACGCCATCGCCTACGCCGCCGCGCTCGCCCAGGAGCATTTCCGCTTCTTCGTCGAGTTCGGGAAGGTGCCCGCCATCCGGGAGAGCGCGAGCGCCGGCGCCGGAAGCCTGCGCGAGCGGCTCTCCCAGCCGATCGACGATCTCGGCCTCTCGGTGCGGTCGCTCAATTCGCTGAAGAACTCGAACATCCGCACGCTGCGGGACCTGGTCGAGCTCTCCGAGGACGACCTTCTCAAGGTCAAGAACGTGGGCGAGAAGGCGCTCCAGGAGATCGCGGAGCTGCTGCGCACGAGGCAACTGAACTTCGGCATGGGCTTCGAGGAGGTCGACGGTGACCTTCAGGTGACCCGCGCCGGCCAGCCGCCGGCGGTCCAGGCCGGTGCCGGGAACGGAGAGACCGCGTAATGCGTCACCGCGCCAAGGGGCGGCAGCTCTCGCGCACGTCGAGCCATCGCCGCGCCCTGCTCAACAACATGGCCACGAGCCTCTTCGCGCACGGCCGCGTCATCACGACCGAGGCCAAGGCCAAGGAGCTCCGTCCCTTCGCCGAGAAGCTCATCACGCTCGCGCGCCGGGGAGACCTGCATGCGCGCCGCCTGGTGGAGCGGAAGATCAAGGACCGCGAGGTCCTCGGCCGGCTCTTCAGCGAGATCGGCCCGCGCTTCGCGGCCCGGCCCGGGGGCTATACCCGCATCCTCAAGCTCGGGCATCGTCCGGGTGACGGCGCCGACGTCGCCCGGATCGAGCTGCTCGATGCGTAGCAGGGTCGCATCGGAAACGACGAAGGGGACCCTCGGGTCCCCTTTTTTTCAATCCGGCGCCGGCGTGGCGGCGGTGTCAGACCGCTTTCCGGACCCGGTTGCTCTTGAGGCACTGGGTGCAGACGCGAACCCGCTTCGGCGCGCCGTCCACGAGCACGCGAACCGTCTGGAGGTTCGGGTACCAGCGGCGGTTGGTGCGGTTGTTCGCGTGGCTCACGTTGTGGCCGGTGGTCGGCCCCTTGGCGCACACGGTGCATACCCGTGCCATATGATCCGTCCTTCGGAGAGCGTCTCGGGCGTGGTCCGGGCTGCGGATGGCGCGGCAACCAAGACCTTCGATACAAGCCTTGAAACTTAATTCCCGGAGTCGTATGACGCAACGTCCCGGTACGCCGCGCCATCCGCTCGCGCGCCACTATGCCCCGCGGGCGAGGGGGCGGTTCGATGCCTAGGGCCCTCATCACCGGGATCACCGGCCAGGACGGTTCCTATCTGGCCGAGCTGCTCCTCGAGAAGGGCTACGAGGTCGCGGGCATGGTACGCCGCACGAGCCATCACAGCTACGAGCGGATCGAGCACCTGATGGGCCGGGTCGAGATCGTGGCCGCCGACCTCCTCGACCAGCATTCGCTCACCCAGGTCATCCAGCAGGTGAAGCCGGACGAGGTCTACAACCTCGCGGCCCAGAGCTACGTGCCGACGTCCTGGACCCAGCCGGTCCTGACGGGCGAGTTCACGGCGCTCGGCGTCACCCGCATCCTCGAGGCGATCCGGCTGGCGCATCCGGCGGCGCGCTTCTACCAGGCGAGCTCCTCGGAGATGTTCGGCCGGGTGCGCGAAACGCCGCAGAACGAGGAGACGTCGTTCTACCCCCGCTCCCCCTACGGCGTCGCGAAGGTCTATGGGCACTGGATCACCGTCAATTACCGCGAGTCGTACGGCCTCTACGCGGTGAGCGGCATCCTCTTCAATCATGAGTCGCCCCGGCGCGGGATCGAGTTCGTCACGCGGAAAGTGACCGACGGCGTCGCCCGGATCCGGCTGGGGCTCGCCACCGAGCTCCGGCTCGGCAATCTCGACGCCAAGCGGGACTGGGGGTTCGCCGGCGACTATGTGGATGCGATGTGGCGCATGCTCCAGCAGCCGGAGCCGCGTGACTACGTCATCGGGACCGGCGTCACCCACAGCGTGCGGGAGCTGGTCGAGCTGGCCTTCAGCCATGTCGGACTCGACTGGACGAAGTTCGTGCGGACCGATCCCCAGTTCATCCGCCCGGCGGAGGTGGATCTCCTGATGGCCGACCCCTCGCGGGCCCGCCGCGAGCTCGGCTGGGAGCCGAAGGTGAGCTTCCGGGAGCTGGTCGCGATGATGGTGGACGCCGACATCGAGCGGCTCTCGGCCCGGCGGTGAGGCGCACCCGATGAGGGTGCTGGTCACCGGCGCCGATGGCTTCGCGGGCCGCTATCTTCTGCGACAGCTCCTGGGCGGGGGGCATGCGGTCCTCGGAGCGGTACGGCGCGGGGCCGAGGCGCCGCACGGGTGGCTCACGCCCGCGGAAGGCCGCGCGGTCGAGTGGACCGAGCTCGAGCTCACCGATCCCGGGTCCTGCCGGGCCATCGCAGGCGAGCGGGTCGACGCGGTCGTCCATCTCGCCGCGATCGCCTCGAGCCGGGACGCCCGGCAGGATCCGGCGGCGGCATGGGCCGTGAACGCCGGAGGGACCGCGCTCTTCCTCGACGCCCTGGCCGAGGCGCGCGCGGGAGGGGACGGTCCGCTCGTCCTCGCCATCTCGAGCGGGGAAGTCTACGGCGCGGGGCCCGCGCGGCCCCGGGTCGAGACCGAGGAGATGCGGCCGCAGTCGCCGTACGCCGCGACGAAGGCGGCGATGGAAATCGCCGCGCTCGAGGTCTGGCGGCGGACGGGGCTCCGCGTGGTGATCGCGCGCGCCTTCCAGCACATCGGGCCGGGCCAGGCGGCGCACTACGTCGTGCCTTCGCTGCTCCGGCGGATCCGGGAGGCGCGCGCGGCGGGGGAGCGGACGGTGGCGACGGGCAACCTCGAGCCGGTGCGCGACATTTCCGACGTGCGGGACGTGGTCGCCGCCTACGCGGCGCTGCTCGATCGGGGGGTGCCGGGCACGGTGTACAACGTCGCGCACGGTGAAGGCATCGGGCTCGGGGAGCTCTTTGCGCGACTCGCGTCGCTCGTGGGCGCCGAGGTGACGGCCCGCCCCGATCCCGGGCTCATGCGCGCGGGAGACATCCCGCATCTCGTCGGGAGCAATGCGCGGCTGCGGGAGGCCACCGGGTGGCGCCCCGCCATTTCGATCGATCAGACACTCCGGGACATGGTGGATGCCCAAGCGGACTGACATCAATTCGATTCTCCTGATCGGCTCGGGGCCGATCGTGATCGGGCAGGGCGCCGAGTTCGACTACTCGGGGACGCAGGCGGTGCGGGCGCTCAAGGAGGAGGGCTACCGGGTCATCCTGGTGAACTCCAATCCGGCCACGATCATGACCGACCCGGAGATCGCCGACCGCACCTACATCGAGCCGGTGACGCCCGAGTGGGTGGCGAAGGTGATCGAGCGGGAACGGCCCGATGCCCTTCTTCCCACCATGGGCGGCCAGACGGCGCTCAACACGGCCATGGCGCTCCACCGGGACGGCACGCTGGCACGCTTCGGCGTCGAGCTGATCGGCGCGAGCGAGCGCGCGATCCGGATCGGCGAGGACCGTGACGAGTTCGCGGCGGCCATGCGCCGGATCGGGCTCGCCACGCCCGAGGGGGTGACCGTCACCTCGGTCGAGCAGGCGCTCGAGGCGGTCGAGCGGACCGGCTATCCCGCGATCCTCCGCCCCTCGTTCACCCTGGGCGGCACCGGCGGCGGGATCGCCTACAATCGGGACGAGTTCGAAACGCTGATCCGCCGGGGGCTCGAGCTCTCCCCGGTCGGCTCCGTCCTGGTCGAGCGCAGCATCATCGGGTGGAAGGAATACGAGCTCGAGGTGATGCGGGACGGCGCGGACAACGTGGTCATCGTCTGCTCCATCGAGAACGTGGACGCCATGGGCGTCCATACCGGCGACTCGATCACCGTGGCGCCCGCCATGACGCTGAGTGACCGCGAGTACCAGCGGATGCGCGACGCGGCCATTGCCATCATCCGCGAGGTGGGCGTGGCCGCCGGCGGCTGCAACATCCAGTTCGCGGTCAACCCCGTGAATGGCGAGCAGCTCGTCATCGAGATGAATCCGCGGGTCTCCCGCAGCTCCGCGCTCGCGTCGAAGGCCACCGGGTTCCCGATCGCGCGGATCGGCGCGAAGGTGGCCGTGGGGTACCGGCTGGACGAGCTTCCCAACGACATCACCGGCACGACGCCGGCGTCGTTCGAGCCGGTGCTCGACTATGTGGTGGTGAAGGTCCCCCGCTTCGCCTTCGAGAAGTTCCCGGCCGCCGATCCCACGCTCACCACCCAGATGAAGTCGGTCGGCGAGGTGATGGCCATCGGCCGCACCTTCAAGGAAGCGCTCCAGAAGGCGCTCCGCGGGCTCGAGATCGACCGCCCGGGGTGGACCACCGCGGCGACCCCGGCCGACGACCGGCTTGCCGATGGCACGCGCGAGACCGTGCTCGCCGCACTCCGCCGCCCCACGCCGGAGCGGATCTTCCAGATCAAGCGCGCGCTCGAGCTCGACGCCCCGGTCCCGGAGATCGCCGAGCGGAGCGGGATCGATCCGTGGTTCCTGCACCAGATGCGGGAGCTGGTCGAGGCGGAGCGGCACTACCGGGACGCCGGCGGCCAGGCGGGGAGACGCGGGGAGGATGCCGCCATCGAGCTCAGGCGAATGAAGCGGATGGGCTTCTCCGATCGGCAGCTGGCGTCGCTCCGGGGAGAAACCGAGCAGGCGGTCCGCGCGCGCCGGCACACCCTCGGGATCCGGCCGGCCTACAAGATGGTGGATACCTGCGCCGGCGAGTTTCCCTCCACGACGCCCTACCTCTACTCCTCCTACGATGAGGAGAACGAGTCGGGGCCCGTCGGGAACCGCACGGTCATCATCCTCGGAAGCGGCCCGAACCGGATCGGGCAGGGGGTGGAGTTCGACTACTGCTGCGTCCGCGCCGCGCTCGCCTTCCGCGAGATGGGATACCGGACGGTGATGGTGAACTCGAACCCCGAGACCGTCTCCACCGACTTCGACATCTCGGACGTCCTCTACTTCGAGCCGCTCACGCTGGAGGACGTGCTCGAGATCGTCGAGCTCGAGCAGCCCCTCGGGGTGATCGTGCAGCTCGGCGGCCAGACGCCGCTCCGCCTGGCGCGCGGCCTCGAGGAGGCGGGGGTTCGGATCCTCGGGACCTCGCCCGAGGCGATCGACGCGGCGGAGGACCGCGGCCGCTTCGAGGCGCTCGCCCGCGAGCTCGGCGTGCGGCAGCCGCCGAGCGGAATCGCCTTCTCGGTGGACGAGGCGGTGGCGGTGGCGGCGCGCGTGGGATACCCGGTGCTCGTCCGGCCCTCCTACGTGCTGGGCGGCCGCGCCATGGAGATCGTCTATGACGATGCCTCGCTCACCAGCTACTTCGAGCGCGCCGCCCGGGTGGCCCCGGAGCACCCCGTCCTCATCGACCGCTTCCTCGAGGACGCCTTCGAGGCCGACGTGGACGCGATCGCCGACGGGACGCGCTGCGTGATCGGCGGCGTCATGCAGCACATCGAGGACGCCGGGATTCACTCCGGTGACTCGGCGTGCGTGCTGCCGCCCTACCTCATCACCGAGGCCCAGGTGGAGCAGATGCGCGAGCACACCCGCGCCTTCGCCCTGAAGCTCGGTGTCGTCGGGCTGCTGAACGTGCAGTACGCGATCCGCGACGGCATCGTCTACGTGCTCGAGGTGAACCCGCGCGCGTCGCGGACGGTGCCGTTCGTCTCGAAGACGACCGGCGTGCCGCTCGCGAGCCTCGCCGCCGCCGTGGCGGTGGGGAAGACCCTCGACGAGCTCGGATTGCAGGACGACGTGCTGCAGCCCTACGTGGCGGTGAAGGAGGCGGTGTTCCCGTTCGGGAAGTTCCAGGGGGTGGACCTGGTCCTCGGGCCGGAAATGCGCTCGACCGGCGAGGTGATGGGCATAGCCGATTCCTTCGGCATGGCCTTCGCCAAGGCGCAGGCCTCGGCCGAGGGCGCACTGCCGCTCGAGGGGTCGGTGTTCATCACGGTGAACGACCACGACAAGGACACCGTGGTGCCCATCGCGCGGCGGTTCCACGCCCTGGGATTCCGGATCTTCGCCACGGAAGGGACGGCGCGCCACCTGCGCGCGCGGGGCATCCCGGCGGAGCGGGTCCTCAAGGTGCACGAGGGGCGCCCCAACGCCATCGATCTCCTCCTCTCCGGGCGCATCCAGCTCCTCGTCAACACGCCGCTCGGCAAGCTGACGCAGCAGGACGACTATGCGATCCGGCGGGCGGCGCTGCAGCAGCGGGTCCCATATACCACCACCCTGTCCGCGGCGAGCGCCGCCTGTGATGCCATCATCGCGCTCCGCAGCCGGGCGGGCGAGGTCCGCTCCCTCCAGGAGTGGCATGCCATGGCGCGCGAGATGAGCGCCGAGTGGGCCGGCTGACGCCTCCTGCCATCCTTCCTCACCCGCGATCCGCGACCAGCGACGACCATGTCCGACTACTACGTCCACACCTCCTCCTACGTCGATGAGGGTGCCACGGTCGGCCCCGGCACCAAGATCTGGCATTTCTGCCACGTGATGCCCGGCGCCGTGATAGGGAACGGCTGCTCGCTCGGCCAGAACGTGGTCTTGATGAACGGCGTCCGCATCGGCAA
>DASTYH010000347.1:0-2372 GCA_035765075.1 Gemmatimonadales bacterium | reverse complement strand
CAGCGGCGCCCCCGCCGCCAGCGCCCTCGCCACGGTTCCGTGCCCCCCGTGGCAGATCCCCACGTCCGCTTCGGACATCACCTGCGAGTAGGGCATCCAATCCACCAGCACCGCGTTGTCCGGCACCTCGATCGCCACCTCGGGCCGGTGCTTGTTCGTCGTCGCCAGCACCCTGACCGGCTCCTCTGCGAGCCCCGCAAGTGCCTTCCGCAGCAGCTTGCATTCCGGATCTTGGGAGGTACTCGGCGCGATCGCCACAAGCGGTCCGTCCCCCTCGGGGATCTCCACCTCCTCCGCGGGCAGCTCGTAGAACAGCGGCCCCGTCACCCGCACGTGGGCCGGCCACTCCCGCGGGTACTCCAGGTGCGGAAAGGTCCCCACGACCGCCAGCAGCTCGCTGATCCCTCCGTGGAACCGATCGAGCGGCGGCAACCCCAACCGCGCCCTGGTCTCGTTCAACTCGTCCCGGCCCCTCCGCAACCCCATCGACATCAACGGCCCCGTCGCGCGCCACGTGGCCCGCCCGAGCGCCGTCCGCGGCGGCCGCAGCCCGACCGAGTAGAGCGGCATCCCCGACCCCTGCACCGGATAGACGTGCGGGATCAGGGTCGCATGCGGCACCCCCGCCACCTCCGCCGCCAGCGTCGGCGCCAGCGTGAGGATGTCGCTCACCACCAGGTCCGGTTCGAACCCCTCCATCAGCCTGGCGAGCGCGCGTGCCGCCGCCGCGGCCGTCTGCCCGTCGGGCGTGTCGGGCCCTGGCGGCGGATACACCGTGTACTCCTGCGCGGCGGTGAACCCCAGCCCCTCCTCCTCGACCGCCTCCCTCCAGTGCTCCCACGTCTCGACCAGGACGTCGTGCCCCCGCCGCCGCAACTCGCGCGCCAGCGCGATCGCCGGGAACGCGTGACCCGGATCGCCGAAGGCGGCGATCAGCAACCGAAGTGACCCGTCTGGGCGGCTCATTGCGCGGACCCTACGCCGTAGCCGCTATCCCTTGACTCGATGGCGAAGCGCCGGAACAACGCCGAGCGGCTCCGCAACGCGGTCTACGCGATGCCGGCCCACACGAAGGCGGCGATGCTCCGCGGAATCCGCTCGAACCGGGTGATCGTCGGCGCCTACGTGGACAAGCGCGGCGGCGTCTGCCCAATGCTCGCCGCCCACCGAAACGGCGGGCGCACCAACTTCGGCACCTTCGCCCGCGCCTGGGACGCGTTCACGGGCGCCGGCCGCAAGCCCCGGCGCGCGTCCCGCCGCGAGGTCCGAACCCTCGAGGGCTATCTCGAGATGGCCCTGATCCGGGAGGGCATCGCCACCGGGGCCGCGCTCCGCGAGCGCCCACTGGCGGACGAGGTCCGCGACGTCCAGGCATCCCGCCGCCGCCTCGCCGAGACCGACGCGCGCGACGGTTCCGACACCGCGATTCAGGACGTCCTCGCCACCGCCTACGCCGAGCACGCGCTCCGCGCCGAGCGCCAGGCCGCCGCCGAGCCGGACTCTGCACGGGCCTGGTCCGCCGAGCCCGAGCGCGCCGAGGACGAGCTTCACGGCGCCAAGCGCTAGCCGACGCCCTAACGTCCGCGCCGTGGCGCGGACGCCCACCAGCAAGCCGCTCATCTCGGTCGTCATCCCCGTTCGCGACGGCGAGTCCACGATCGGCGAATGCATCGACGCGATCCTCGCCACCGATTACCCGGAGGACCGTCGCGAGATCCTCGTCGTCGACAACGGCTCCACCGACGCCACGGCCGCCTTGATCCGGTCCCGCCCGGTCCGCTACCTGCACGAGGAGCGGCCGGGGGTCTCCAACGCCCGAAACCGCGGCATATCGGAGAGCGACGGCGAGATCCTCGCCTTCGTCGATGCCGACTGCATCGTCGAGCCCCAGTGGCTCACCGAGATCGCGGGCGCGTTCGAGGACCCCGAGGTCGGCTGCGTCGCCGGCGACCTGAAGCACATGCCGCCCCGAACCGCTGCCGAGCGCCAGGTGGCCCGCATGCTCGGGGACTGGCAGCGCTACGCGTTCACCTCCAACCCCCCCTACGCGATCACCGCCAACGCCTCCTACCGCCGCGACACGCTCGAGCGAATTGGCGGCTTCGACCCTCAGATGACGCGAGCTCAGGACGTCGAGCTTGGGCTCCGCTGCCACGAGCAGAGCGGCCTCCGCCTGGGGTACGCCGAGCGCGCCACCGCCCGCCACCGAAACCGCTCCACCCAGCTCGGCTTCCTCCGCCAGCAGCTCGGCTGGGCGTATGGCGCCGGCCTCGTCGGCGCCAAGGTCGAGGCCCTGGGAGGCGATCCGCCGAGGCCGCCGCGCGCGCGGGAGATCGGCAAGGTCCTGCGCGGTCTGGGGATCGTCGCCTGGT
>DASTYH010000346.1:0-2406 GCA_035765075.1 Gemmatimonadales bacterium | reverse complement strand
TCTTGTCCGCCAGGTCGGTGGTGACGCTCGCGATGGTCACCGACTGTGGCCGGGTAAGACCGGCCCCGGCAAGCAGGGTGGTGAGCGCCGTGACGCCGGTGGCCGTCACCCCCCGGAAGAGCAGGTACGAAATCAGCGCGGAGACCGACCCCGCCGCGAGCCCGACGAGCGCCCCCCACCCCACGGACACGGGGAGGGACCGGAAGCCGGACCGCCGCGCCGCCAGCGCCGCGAGGAGGGCGATGAGGATCTGGATCAGCGCAAAGGGAAGCCAGATGAATCCCTCGTACAGCGACCGCACCAGCTGACTCACCATCCCCGTGATCACCCCGACCGCCGGGCCGGCGAGCGCGGCGATGAGCACCGTGCCGATGGTGTCGAGGTAGATCGGCAGGGCAAGCTGGTTGACCACGAACCCCATCGCCAGGTTGAGGGCCACCGCCGACGGGATGAGGACCAGGAGACGGGGCGACAAGGGCGTGTTCGTCCGGAGGTTGGAGCGTCTATATTTCGGGGGTGCGACAGCAATCTCTCGGGCGGCCACCCGCCCGGCAACCCCATGATCGCGCTTGCGCCGTTACCGTGAATCTCATGCGTTCCTTCGTTGTCATCGCCGCGCTCGCCCTCTGCTCCGGACTTGGCCGGGAGGCAGTTGCACAGCGCCAGGTCGCCATTCCGCTCGGGCTCATCGAGGATGTTCGTTTCCTGGCGGACGAGCGCCTCGCCGGGCGCCTGACCGGCAGCCCCGGCGCCGATTCCGCCGCGGAGTACATCGCCCGCCGCTTTGCCGAAGTGGGCCTCCAGCCCGGCCGCGAGGGATGGTTCCAGGAGTTCACCATCTCCCCCACGGCACCCGGCATCCGCTCGGCCCGGCTCGCCTCGATGAAGGGGCGGAACGTGATCGGCATCCTTCCCGGGCGGGACCCGGTGCTCCGGCGCGAGGCGGTCATCGTCGGGGCGCACTACGATCACCTGGGCGGCGGCGAGTTCGGCAGCCTCGACCCGGACAGTACCGGGCGCGTCCATAACGGCGCCGATGACAATGCCTCGGGCGCGGCCGCGCTCATCCACATCGCCCGCTCGCTCTCGGCGACGCCGCCCCTCCGGACCGTGATCTTCATCGCCTTCTCGGGGGAGGAACTCGGCCTCCTGGGGTCGGCGCACTACGTGGGCGCGCCCCTCTACGGGCTCGACCGTACCGTCGCCATGATCAACCTCGACATGGTCGGGCGGCTCCGGAATGGCCGGCTGATCGTGTACGGCACCGAAACGGCAAAGGAGTTCCCCGCCCTCCTCGATTCGCTCAACTGGTACCAGGGCTTCGACCTCAAGAAGCAGGGCGACGGCTACGGACCGAGCGACCAGTCCTCCTTCTACGCCGCCAAGCGTCCGGTGCTGCACCTCTTCACCGACCTCCACGAGGACTATCACCGCACCACCGACGACTGGGACAAGATCAATTTCGAGGGGATGGCGCGCGTCATCAGCTTCACCACGGGCCTCGCCTCCGCGCTCGGCGGTCGGCAGACCGAGCTCACCTTCGTCGAGGTCCCCGTGAGCCCGACCCACGCCATGGTCGAGCGGGCCGACTCACTCGCGCAGCGGGGAGCGCCGGGAAGCGGCGGGGCGGTGACGCCGGGGTACGGCGCGTACTTCGGCTCGATCCCGGACATGTCGTCGAGCCCCGGCGGGGTCCGCCTCATGGGCGTGAGCAAGGGAAGCCCGGCGGAGAAGGCGGGCCTCAAGGGCGGGGACGTGATCATCCGGATCGGTGAGCACGAGGTTGCCGACCTGCAGGGGATGACCGTGGCGCTCCGGAGCTACCGGCCCGGCGAGTCCGCGACGGTGGTATACCGCCGAGGCGACGACACGATCTCGGTCAACGCCACGTTCGGAAAGCGCCAGTAGCGCATGCCGGTCCTCGACGGCGACAGGATCGTGGCGGCGCTCCGCGGTGCGTTCACCCGGGACGTGGGGCGTCAGGAGCTCCTGCGGCTCGCGGCCGAGCGCATGCGCGCCGCCGGCAAGCCGTACACGTCGGTGTACATGTACATGCTGCACGGCGACGAGCTGGTCCTGGAGGCGTTCGACGGGCGGGAGACGGATCACACGCGGATTCCGGTGGGCCACGGCGTCTGCGGCACCGCGGTGGCCACCGGCGCGGACCAGAACGTGCCCGACGTCCGCGCCATCGACAACTACATCGCCTGCAACACCTGGACGCGCTCGGAGCTCGTCGTCCTGATCCGGCGCGGCGCCCGGATCCTCGGACAGATCGACGTGGACAGCGACGAGCCGGACCCCTTCACCGCCGAGGAGGAGGCGGAGGTCCGGAAGGTCGCCGACGCGCTCGCCGTGCTCCTCTGACGCTCCATCCCGCGGGGCAGCCGGGCCCCGCGGGACCTA
>DASTYH010000345.1:0-5130 GCA_035765075.1 Gemmatimonadales bacterium | reverse complement strand
CCGGTGCTGAAGAAGAGCGCGCTCCGCTCGAGCGGCGGCCCCTCCTGAAAGACGACCCGCTCGAGTCGTCCGTCCCTCCCTTCCAGGCGCACCACACGCTCCTCACGCACCGCCACTCCGTGCCGCTCGAGCTGGGCGAGGAGCTCCCCGGAGTAGCCGTGGGGTCCGTCGGAGCAGATGACGACGTCCCGACTCCACTGCAGGAGCCCGAGCGCAAACTGTCCGACCGCCTCGCCGCACCCGTACACGGCGAGCGGCTCATCGCGGTGCTCCCAGCCGTCGCAGTAGGGACAATGGTGCACGGTGTGGCCGTAGAGCGACTCGATACCGTCGATGGGCGGGATGTCGTCCACGACCCCGGTGGCGACGAGCAGCGTGTCCCCCCGGACGCGCTCCCCGTCGGCAAGCCGGACCTCGAATCCGCCCTCCACCGTGAGGGCGTCGACCACTTCGACATCACAAAGGAGCACCGAGTCGTAGGCCGCGAGCTCGCGCCGCGCGATGCGGATGAACTCGCCGGGGGGAATTCCGTCCCGGGTGAGATAGCCGTGCATGGACTCGGCACGGCGGTTCCGCTGCTGACCCGTATCGCAGAGGAGGACCCGCCGGCGGGCGCGGCCCAGGACGAGCGCCGCGCTCAGGCCGGCGGGTCCCCCGCCGATGATGACGCTGTCGAACCGCTCCACGCCCGTCGAGGACCCTTCGTTCACCTCAGAGGCCCGTGGCGGGCTGCCTCGCAATGGCGGAGTCGCTGTCCTCCTCCTCCATCGCCTCCCGGAACCGCTCGAGATCCTCCGCCACCTGCTGTGACGGCTCCTCCCCGAAGAGGCGCGCCACCGCGGCGCCCAGTCGCCCCGCCGGCGGCTCGTAGCTCAGCACCACCCGCACCTCGGTGCTCCGCCCCTCGGCAATCGGCTTGAAGTGGACTGAGCCGGCGTTGCCGATCTCGGAGCCCGGAAGGGAGCGCCAGGCGATGAGCTGGTTCTCGATTTCGTTGTGGATCTCGGCATCCCACTCGATCTCGGTGCCGGCCGGCCCCTTCGCCACCCAGTGCGAGCGCCGGTCGTCGAGTACCGTCACCGACTCGAGATGGTCCATGAAGCGCGGGAGATTCTCGAAGTTGCGCCAGTAGGCATACAGCTCATCCGGTGTCCGGTCGATGACGATGCTCTCCTCGACCTTGATCCCCTGGCCGCGGTTGATGCTGGCCACCGAGCTCACGGCGCCGCCGTTGCGCCGCGCGGAGTTCCGCCCGAGGGCGCGGTTCACGGCGCAACGGCCGCTGATCGCCCGCGCGATGAGGCTCGTCCCCATGGGGACGAGGAGGCCGCGCAACCGCCGCCGCTTGAGGCTGACACCGACGAGTGCCACGCCGGCGAGCCCGGACAGGATCCGCTCGCCGGTGCCGACGTTGACATCGGACGACTGGTACCGGCTCCCCATCCGCCGGTCGCTGGTGGTTATGGAATCGAACAAGCCTCGCATCGGGCGCTCCTCGTGGTCGCGGTTATCGAGATGCGCCGATGTTAGCTCTCGCACAGCGGTCTCGCTGTGTCGGGCGCCACAGTTCGTCCCCCGGGGAAAGCCAGCCGCCTACTCGCTCTCGCGGCGGACCCGGCGTTCATGTTTCTCATCGTCGAGCTGGGCGGCCATCCCGTCCCGATGCTCGGGATCTGCAGCTTCCGCCTCACGGTCCATCTGGCTGTGTCCCTGCGTATCGGGATCGCGGGGCTCCTCCAGATCGAGCTCGCGGGGCCCATCGCCGGCGGGCGGCTTCTGGGCAAAGCGCCGCCGCTCATCCTCGTCCATCAGGGCGTAATCCTTCGAGATATTGCGCGCCATCTCTTCCTCCATCCGGTGGTCGCAACCGGCGCGATGCGGACTGCAAGCGCATGCCGACGGCGGCTACGTCAACATGCCCCTCCGGCGGGCGCCGGCCCGTGACGGGACGCACACCGACGGGTCACTGCACGCCTCGGCCGGCGAGCCGGTCCCTGAAGAAGTGCCAGATGGCGTCGGTCGCCCGAAGGGCGCGAGCGGCGCGGCCCACCAGCGGCTCCGGCAGGAGGCGGGGGCCTCCCGGCCAGATGTGGCCATGGCCATGGATCACCCCCATCGCCATCGGGACCGGGCAGCCGACAGGCCCCGACCAGCGCACCCCGCCCTCGTCGCGGCTGGTTTCCTCCAGGCGGCACCCCGCCGCGCCGGCCCAGCGCTCGAGCGAGCGCCGCGGGGCGGGATGTTCCTCCACGCTGCCCCAGGGCGTCCGGACCGTCCCGCCCTCGATCGGATTCAGCGGATCGGCGTCCCCGATCAGGTAGAGCAGCGGAACGACCGCTCCCGGCCCGGGCTCCACCCAGCAGTGCCCCGCCACCGGGGCGATGGCCGCCACCCGATCCGCCAGCTCCGTGCCGACGCGGAAGGCGAGGGATCCCCCGTTGGAGAACCCGGTGACGAAGAGCGCGTGAGGATCCGCCCCGGCCTCGACGAGCCGGTCGAGGAGCGCCGCCACGAACGCCACGTCGTCCACTGCCGCGCGCGCCACGTGCCCCCTCCCCGAGCCGTCGTTCCACGTCTGCGGGTTCCGGAGGAAGTCGGGCGGCGCCGATGGGTCGCGCGCGGTGCCCTCGGGGAAGGCCGCGATGAACCCCTCGGCCGACGACCGCGCCGCCCAGCCGGTCTGGTCCGCCGCGAGTCGGGCGGTTCCGCCGGCGCCGTGCAGCATGACGACGGCAGGGAGCACGCCTTCGCGCGGAGGTCGGGAGATGTGCGCACGGCGGACCCGTCCGCCGATCGAAAGCTCGATGGATTGCATGCCCCTAACCTCACCCGGATCGGTGATGCGGAACAGGGCGCGCGCGGATGGGCGGATTTACCTTGCTGTATCCACCTCAGGGAGCTGCCTGCATGATCGTTACGCTGCTGCTTGTCGGTCTCGCCGCCGGGGTCCTCGCCGGACTCTTCGGAATCGGCGGCGGTGTGCTCATCGTCCCCGCGCTGATCTACTTCGCGGCGATGCCCATCAAGACCGCCACCGGCACGTCGCTCGGTGCGCTGCTCCTGCCGGTCGGCCTTCTCGGCGCCCTGGCCTACTGGAAGGCCGGCCACGTGGATGTCCGCGCTTCGCTCCTCGTGGCGGCGGGCCTCTTCGTCGGAGCGCTCCTCGGCGCCCGCATCGCGCTCGCGATTCACCCCGCGGCGCTGCAGCGCGGCTTCGCGGTGTTCCTCGTGCTGGTGGCGATCCGCATGTTCCTGAAGGCATGACCGGGGGCCGTGAGTCTTCTCCGCCTGACCCGCGAGGGCCTCTACTGTGAGGCCGGCGACTTCCATATAGACGCGTGGGGGCCGGTGTCGCGCGTGGTCGTCACCCACGGCCACGGCGACCACCTCGCGTGGAACTGCGGCGCCTATCTCACCGCGGCCGAGGGCGCGCCCGTCCTCGCCGCTCGCCTTCCCGCGGGCTCCCGCGTCGATTCCCTCCCCTATGGCGCGACCACCACGATCGGCGGCGTTCGCGTTTCGCTCCATCCCGCGGGACACATCCTGGGCTCGGCCCAGGTGCGCGTGGAGCGCCAGGGAGAGGTCTGGGTGGTCTCGGGAGATTACAAGACGGAGCCGGACCCCACCTGCGCGCCCTTCGAGCCGGTGCGCTGTCACACCTTCATCACCGAGTCGACCTTCGGCCTTCCGATCTATCGCTGGCCCGCCGAGGGGCAGGTCGTCGCCGAGATCAACCGCTGGTGGGCCGGCAATGCGTCGCTCGGCCGCACCTCGCTGCTGTACGGTTACGCGCTCGGGAAGGCGCAGCGACTCATTGCGCAGCTCGATCCTTCGATCGGGCCGATTATCACCCACGGTGCGGTGGAACGGATGAACGCCGTCTACCGCGCGGCAGGGGTGCCGCTCCCTCCGACCGAGTACGCCGGGCTCGCGGGAAAGCGTGAGGTGCGTCGCGCCGCGATCGTGGTGGCCCCTCCGGGCGCTGACGCGTCGCCCTGGGCGCGGCGCTTTGCGCCATCGTCCAATGCCTTCGCCTCCGGGTGGATGCGCGTCCGCGGGGCGCGGCGGCGTCGCTCGCTCGATCGGGGATTCACCCTCTCCGACCACGCCGACTGGCCCGGCCTCCTCGCCGCCATCGAAGCCACCGGTGCGTCCCGGGTCTGGGTGACCCACGGCTATACCGCGGTGCTCACCCGGTGGCTCTCGGAGCACGGCATCGAGGCCCGTGCCGTAGCCACCCGCTTCGAAGGCGAGCGCGACGAGCCGGACGCCTCCGGCGAAGCGGGAGCGGATCAGGACGGATGAGGGCGTTCGCGCAGCTCTACACCGAGCTCGACGAGACGACCGCGACGAACGAGAAGGTCGCGGCGCTCGTGCGGTATTTCCGGTCCGTCCCCGCCGCGGATGCGGCATGGGCGGTGCATTTCCTGATCGGCCGCCGGCCGAAGCGGCTCGTCCGGGCGGGGGATCTGCGGACCTGGGCTGCCGACGCCGCGGCAATTCCCGAGTGGCTCTTCGAGGAGTCCTACCACGCGGTGGGCGATCTCGCCGAGACCATCGCGCTCCTCCTCCCGGAGCAGGAGGAGGAAGCGAAGGACTCCGCCTCGCTGAGCCAGTGGGTCGAGGAGCGGCTCCTGCCGCTCCGTGAGCTCGAGCCGGCCGAGCAGCGGCGGGTGATGCTCGACGCCTGGCAGGAGCTCGGCGGGCGCGAGCGCTACGTCTGGAACAAGCTCATCACCGGCGCGTTCCGAGTGGGGGCATCGCAGCGACTCGTGATCCGGGCGCTGGCGGAGGTGAGTGGGGTGGCCGACGAGGTGATCGCCCATCGGCTGATGGGGGCGTGGAACCCCGATCCCGCGTTCTTCGCCCGCCTGGTGGCTGCGGAGACGAGGGACGCCGATCGGAGCCGGCCGTATCCCTTCTGCCTCGCCTATCCGCTCGAGCAACCGCCCGAGGTGCTCGGAGAGATCGCGGCGTGGCAGGCGGAGTGGAAATGGGACGGCATTCGCGCCCAGCTCGTTCGCCGCGGCGGCAGCACGTGGCTCTGGTCCCGCGGCGAAGACCTTCTCACCGGTCGTTTCCCGGAGGTGGAGCTCGCTTCCGCCCTTCTTCCGGACGGCACTGTGATCG
>DASTYH010000344.1:0-4170 GCA_035765075.1 Gemmatimonadales bacterium | reverse complement strand
AAGCGACCGCATGATCGTGCTGCGTGTTGGCATGAATCTCGGCGACGTGGCCGTCGAAGACGGCGATCTCTATGGCGACGGCGTGAACATCGCCGCGCGGCTGGAAGCGTTGGCCGAACCAGGCGGTATCTACCTCTCGGCCGCGATGCATCAGCAGGT
Source organism: Gemmatimonadales bacterium (assembly GCA_035765075.1). Lineage (GTDB taxonomy): Bacteria > Gemmatimonadota > Gemmatimonadetes > Gemmatimonadales > GWC2-71-9 > CAMLLJ01. The sequence continues at coordinate 4,011 of DASTYH010000344.1, read as the reverse complement.
GGAGCGGCTGCTTCCTTTCGCGTTCAGGGACTTGGGCAATCAAGCGCTGAAGAACATTGCCAGGCCCGTGCGTGTGTTCTGCATCGCGGATGACCAAGAGGCGGGACGTGCGCCCGGTACCGGGGCTCCGACCGGCCGCACATTCTCGCTGCCGAGCAAGCCTTCTGTCGCCGTCCTGCCGTTCGCCAACCTGAGCGCGGATCGCGACAACGACTATTTCAGCGAGGGCCTGACGGAGCAGCTCATCGGCGCCCTCAGCCGGATCGAGGGGCTCCGGGTCGCCGCGCGAACCTCCTCCTTTGCCGTGGGGGGCGGTGCGCTCGACGTCCGCGCGATCGGCGACACGCTCGATGTGGCTGCGGTCCTGGAGGGGAGCGTGCGGCGGGACGGCGGGCGCCTTCGCGTCAGCGCACGCCTGGCCGACGCGGAGACCGGCTACCAGATCTGGTCAGAGGAGTACAACCGGGAGCTCGAGGACATCTTCGCGGTGCAGGAGGAGATCGCCCGCGCCATCGCCGGCGCGCTCGAGGTGGAGCTGACCGGCGGCGCCGGCACGGCGACGCCGCGGCGGAACCCGACGCTCGAGGCATACGATCTCTACCTGCGCGGCGTCTACGTCCGGAACAAGCTGACCGGCGATGCCTTGAGCAAGGCGGTGGACTACTTCGACCGCGCGATCCAGCTCGACTCGAGCTACGCGCTCGCGTACGCCGGCAAGGCCACGGCCATCGCGCCGCTCGTCTGGTATCGCCACCTCCCGCGCGAGCAGGGCCTGCCCGCCATGCGCGCTGCCGTACGGCGTGCGCTCGCCCTCGACGAGACGCTGGGCGAAGCGCACGTCGCCGAGGGGATGCTCCAGTTCTACTTCGAGTGGAACTGGCCGGCTGCGGAGCGCGCGTTTCAGCGCGCCATCGCGCTCAACCCGAGCGACCAGCACGCGCACCACATGTACGCCAACTACCTCGTTGCCATGGGGCGGATCGACGAGGGCATCGCCGAGCGACTGCGGGCGCTGCAGCTGGACCCGCTGTCGAACCGGAGCGGGATGCTGCTCGGGCGGGACTACTTCATTGCGGGCGACTACGGTCGCGCGATCGAGCAGTACCGCCGCGCCGTCGAGATCGACTCCACCTCACCCCTGGCGCTCGGGCTCGGCCAGGAGGGGTCGTTCGGGCTCGGCGATGTCTACGCCCGGCAGGGGCGCGACGCGGAGGCGGTGGCCGAGTACCTGAGGATGGCGCGGCTCGAGGGGATTCCCGCGGGGGAAATCGAGCGGCTCCGGGAGGCGTTCGCGGCGTCGGGCCTCCAGGGGTACTGGCGCCAGCGCCTGGCGTTCGAGCTCGGCAAGGCGGGCCCGGCGCCGGAGCCACTCCGCATCGCGTCGCTTCTGGCCCGGATCGGGGATGCCGAGCAGACTGCGGAGTGGGTGGAGCGGGCGTACGCGGAGCGGAGCATGGCGCTCCCCTTTCTCGCGGTCCTTCCGGCCTACGAGGGCGTGCGGCAGCACCCGCGGTTCGTCGCGGTCCTCGAGCGGATGAAGCTCGCGCAAGCGCCGCCAGCCCTCGAATGAGCGAGCGAGACCGGATGCGCGCCGGCGAGCTCTACGACTCGCGCGATCCCGAGCTCCTGGCCCTCGCGCATCGGGCGCGTGCGCTCCTCGCCCGGTTCAATGCGACGAGCTCGACCGATCACGCCGGCCGGCGGACGCTCCTCGAGGAGCTCCTCGGCGGAGCGGGCGAGGAGGTCTGGATCGAGCCGCCCTTCTTCTGCGACTACGGCGCCCACGTGTTCATCGGCAGTCACACCTTCGTGCATGTCAATTGCATCATGCTGGACTCCGCGGAGATCCGGCTCGGCGGCCACTGCCTCCTTGGCCCCGGCGTACAGCTGCTCACGGCCCACCATCCGGTGCGCGCGGCGGAGCGGGTGGTGGAGGGGCGGGGAGGAGGGCAGGAGGCGCCGTACCGAACCCGGGCGGCGCCGATCCGGATCGGCGAGCGGGTCTGGCTCGGCGCCGGCGTGATCGTGCTCCCCGGCGTGACCATCGGGGACAACGTCACGGTGGGAGCGGGAAGCGTGGTGACGGCGGACATCCCCCCGGACGTACTGGCATTCGGTCACCCCTGCCGGGTGGAGCGCGCCCTGTGAAGCGCCGATGGAGGACGCAGCGGCCGGGCGGTGACTGCCAGCGGTGTCGGGTGCTTCTCACGGAGGCGCAATGAACGAGTCACCGGAGGCAGAGCTGCTGCGGGTCAGCGCCGAGTGGGATCGCGCCATGGTCTCGAACGATGCGGACGCCATCGGCAGCTTCATGACCGACGACTGGGTGATCATCGGGACCGATGGCAGGATCGGGACCCGGTCCCACTTCCTCGAGCTCGTGCGGAACGGCGCCCTCACGCACTCGGTGATGGAGTCGCACGAGATGGACGTCCGCGTGTACGGCGACGCCGCGCTCGTGATCTCCCGCGGCGTATCCGGCGGCATGTATGGCGGGGAAGCGTTCCTCCTGTCCGAGCGGGTCTCGTCCCTGTTCATCCGCGAGCAGGGGAGGTGGCGGTGCGCATCGACCCACCTCTCGAACCTGGCGTAGCGCGCCTGCGCGCGGATCCGGTGTCGTCCCGGTGGCGGGTCTTCGAGCAGCGACATCCCCACGCTCCATCGAAAGGAGCAGCATGGCAGCCTACATCATCGTCCAGATAGACGTCCGTGACTCGGAGATGTACGAGCAGTACAAGGCGCTCGCCCCCGCTTCGATCGCCGCCTATGGTGGTCGGTATCTCGTGCGCGGTGGCGCGGTGGAGACGCTCGAGGGCGGCTGGCATCCCTCCCGCTTCGTGATCCTCGAGTTTCCGAGCGCGGCGCGCGCGCGGAGCTGGTGGAGCTCCCCGGAGTACGCCCCGGCCCGTACGGTCCGGCAGAGCGCCGCCCGCTCGGAGATGATCCTGGTCGAGGGAGTGCCGCCCGACATCGCCGCCTGATCGGCGCCGTTTCGACGCCAACCGGAGGAGGACCCATGGGCGCCTGGGGAACAGGAAGCTTCGAGAACGACTCCGCGAGTGACTGGGTCTACGAGCTCGAGGCCGCCCGCGACATCAGTCCGGTTCGCGCCGCCCTCGAGGCGACGCTTGCCGCGGCCCGTGACTACCTGGATGCCGATGTCGCGACGACCGGCCTGGCCGCCGCCGAAGTGGTGGCAGCCCTCAATGGCAGGGGGCGAGCAGCGATCCCCGAAGAAGTGCGCGAGTGGGTGGCTCACCACCCGATCGAGACCACTCCGGAGCTGCTCGCCTCCGCGCGCGACGCGGTGGATGCGGTCCTGGCGGATTCGGAGCTGCGCGACCTCTGGGAGGAATCGGAGGAGTTTCTCGCCTGGCAGGCGGATGTCACGGAGCTCCGAGCCAGGCTGGAGGCCTGAGGCCGCAACGGCGTGGCGCGCCCCGGACATCGGCACGCCACGCCGAGGCGCGGAGCACGATCAACGAGCGCCGACGATTGCCTCCATCGAGGCCCGATAGAAGAAGTACTCCGCCGTGTAGGGGACGTTGCGAATCTCGCCCACATAGCTCCCGCCGGCAGCAGGGGCCTGGCCTCCGGCGGTGTTGACGCGGAGAATGTGCGTCACACCCTGGAGCACACCGGGACCTTCGTTCCGCTTGACGTTGAGCACGAGCCACGGGATATCCGCCGGATCCACATCGCAGCTCCGGTGCTTCTCTGCCACGACAAGCGCTCCGGAGTTGAGCTCCCAGGTCGGTCCCCCGTAATGGCTTCCGACCACTCCGTTTCCACCCGCGTCCGCATAGAGCGTGGCCGAGGGGCCGGTGAACTGCCACTTCGTGCCGGTCCACGAATAGATCTGGGATCCGCGGGCGTAGGCATGGAACGCGAGCGTGCTGCCCTCCGGGGCATGAATGTCCTCGCACACGCCAGGCTCGACGGCGTCCGGCGCCACGGCGACCGACGGCAGCGCGGCCACAGCGGCGCCCTCCCCCGGACCGAACGGGGCTT
>DASTYH010000343.1:0-4024 GCA_035765075.1 Gemmatimonadales bacterium | reverse complement strand
CTGATCCGGAGCCGCGAGAGCACGGTGGTGAGGTCCGCGAGGATGATGACCCGCCGGAGTCCCTCGCGGCTCTCCTGGATGATGCGCCCGGGGCGGGCGCGCTCGGCGGCCAGCGCCGAATCGAGCGCGGCGCCGGTCAGTCGCTCTCCCGCGCGCCACGGAATGGCGATCACGAGCCGGCCGCCGGTCACGCGCACGTCGTGGAACTCGATCCTCGGCGGGGGGCCGGTGCGGGGCGCGGACTTCCCGATGCGAAGAACGTCCTGGTAGTTGAAGACGCCGTTGTGGTGCTGGATGAGGTTGATCTCGGGCTCCTCGACGTAGACCTGCGTCAACACCACGTCGCCGCGCAGGAGCCGGGGGAGCGAGTAGCCCACCCGCGCGCGGGGAATGCTGGCGAGGAGGACGCCCTGCGTGTCCCGGACCACCAGCTGCTCCAGCGTGAGCCCGTAGATGAACGAGCCCGAGATGCTGCCGACCTGCACCGTCCCGTTCAGCACCCGGTCGAGCTCGCTGGACACCACGCGGGCCAGGAGGTCACGCCCCGGCGGCGTCAGCGTCATCGACGTGACGATCCCCAGCACCGTCGCGATGGTGCCGAAGACGAACACGAAGAGGAAGCGAGCGGCCGCCCGGCGCATCAGAAGGGTTGTCCCACCGCGAAGTGCAGGGTGAACCGGCTCGCGCGGTCGAGCTGGAATCCGTCCCGCCCGGGATCCGGCGTGAGCGTGCCGTCCGGCTCCGCGATGTAGAACGATCCCGGCGCGAGCCGGGACGGGTTGTACGCCACGTCGAGTCGCGCGGGACCGAGGGGCGTGGCAACGCGAATGCCCGCCCCCGGCGTCACCCGGAAATTGGGATCGGTGGCCCCGCGCTCCCAGACGGCCCCGCCATCCACGAAGAGCGCGATCCGGAGGCGCTCCCTGAAGATCGGCGAGGGGAAGCGGAGCTCGACGTTGCCCACCGCCATGGTGTTCCCCCCCGTCGCCGCGACCCGGACGGAATCGGGGCCGAGGGGGCTGTCGGGGTCCTTGAGCTGGTTCAGGTAGGAGCGCGTGACCACGTAGACGACCGGTCCGAGCTCGTTCCGCTGGAAGCCGCGCACATCGTTGGGCCCGCCACCGTAGAACCGCTCCTCCGGCGGCACGAACGCGAACTCGCTCCCCTCGAGGCGGACGGGAGAGACCATCACCCCGGCGCGAGCCCGCCAGCTGAACACGACGTCCCGCGCGATCGGGCGGTACCACGCGAAGTCACCGATCGCCCGGGTGAACTGCAGCAGCGAGGACGAGCCGATGAAGCGGGAGGCGAGGGTGACCTCCCCGGAGGCGACATAGCCGCGGGAGGGATCGATCGGGTTGTTCGCCCGGGGGACCGTTCCGGTGAAGGAGAGCGTGGCGAGCCGCCGGCGCCGGCTCCGGAATTCGACGTCCGCCGGGAGGCAGGTATTGAAGAAGGCGCAGAAACTGAACGGCGATGCCTCGGTGCGGCCGAACGAGAGGGTGTAGGTCAGCGCCACGGGGAGCCGGTGGTTCGGCGTCTCGCGCGTGATGCCGACGCTCGCGCCGATCTCCTGGCGCCGATAGACCTTGAACTCGGAGCGTCGCTCCGCAAAGGTCGTGAAGATGAGCGTATTGTTGGCGGAGAGGAACGCCGGCCGGCGCACCGCCGCCGTGACGTTGTAGTTGAGCAGCCCCGAGCCGATCGAGTCCTCCCGGAGCGCATCGCAGAGGAAGCTGTCCTCGAGGCCCCAGTTGAGCGGCTCGCCGATCCCCACCTTGGAGACGCGGGTCTGGATGTCGAGGATCCGGCCGGCACCGAGGAAATTGCGGAACATCATCCCCGCACTGCCGCGGAAGCAGTCGTTGGTGCCGTACCCCGCCCCCGCCGTGGCGCGGCGCGGGGGACTCTCGGTCACCTGCACGATGAGCGGCACCGAGTCCGAGCCCGGCACGAAGCGGGCGGTGTCCACGTTGACCGAGGCCAGCCGGAAGAGCTCGGAGTTGTAGAGATTGCGCTGGCTTGCGAAGAGGTCGGACTGGGAGAACTGCCGGCCCGGTCGCGCCCGCATGAGCGCCACCACGACGGAGGAGTCCACCCGCCGCTCGCCGTCCACCTGGACGCTGCCGATGACCGCCCGGCGGCCGGCCTGGGCATCGAGCGTCACCGCCGCGCGACGCTCCTCGGTGCGCGAGCGGTAGCCCACCAGCACGTCGGCGGTGGGATAGCCCCGGTCCCGGAGGCGGCGCGTTATCGTATCCGCCGCCGCCTGCATCAGGAGCCGGTTGAAGATGTCCCCCTCCCGGAGGGGGAGGTCCACGACCGCGTCCTCGCGGACGTCTTCCGGCACAGAGTCGAGCCAGTTGAGCGTCAGCGTGTCCACCAGAACCGGCGTTCCCTCCTCGATGAGGAAGGTGAGGTAGATGTCTTCCGGCGTCCGCCGGACCACCGTGTCCACCGCGACATCGGGAAAGCCGCTCTGCTTGTAGAGGACCGCGAGGCGCAGCACGTCGCGCTGGAAATCCGTTTCATTGAAGTAGCGGCGCTCACCGAGGCCGATCCACTTGAAGGGCGCGGTGCGCGCGAACCAGCCCGAATTGGTGGTGGCGATGCTCGCCGCGAGGAGCTCCGCGGTGAGGGATTCGTTCCCCTTGAATTCCAGGCGGCGCACGACCAGCGGCGGCGTCACCTGGGCGAGGACGGGCTCCGGCAGCGCGCCGCCCCCGGCGAGCGCCGCCGCGAGGAGCAGCGCCGGCGCGGCGGGCGCGCGGGTGCGCCGGCGGCGCCGGAGCCCGGCGCCGCGAATGCAAGAGGGGAGCAGGTGCACGAAAATCAAACGGCAGACTCCGCCAGGCCCTCGCGCAGACCGGCCGCGAGCGCGGTTGACCGTAAATCGTAAGCACTGTAGTTTGACGGTCTTACGCGCCGGTGTCAACTTTTTGACAACCGCCCGCTCCTCCTCAGCCGCGGCGTTCCGGTAATCATATGCGACGATTCCTCCCCCTCCTGCTGCCCGTTCTCGTCGCCTGCGCGGACGCCGGCACGAGCGCAGGCACGCTCCGCTACTACCTGAGCGCCGATCCCGTGTCGCTCGACCCCGCCCTCTCGACCGACGTCCAGTCGGGCGAGGTCGTCACGATGCTGTACGACAACCTCGTGCGGTTCGACGTGGACGGGAGGCTGGTCCCGGGACTCGCCACGCGCTGGGAGGTGGATTCGACGGCCACCACGTACACCTTCCACCTCCGTACCGGCGTCACCTTTCACGACGGCCGACCCGTCACCGCGCGGGACGTGGAGGCATCCATCCTCCGCGCCCTGGCGCCCGGCTCCCGGGGCCGCGACTGGCCGCTCGAGCCGATCCGGGGGGCGCGGGACTATGCCGAGGGAAAGGCGGAGGGGATCGCGGGTATGCGGGTTCCCGACGATACCACGATCGTGTTCACCCTGGCCGAGCCGCTCAACATCTTCCCGAAGTTCCTGGCCATGCCCGTGGCCGCCGTGGTCCCCACCCCGACCGCGCCCGACTTTTCCGAGCATCCCGTGGGAAGCGGTCCCTGGAAGTTCGTCAGCTGGACCCACGACAACGCGCTCACGCTCGCCCGCAACGACGGGTACTGGGGCGGCCCCCCGAAGTCGGATTCGATCCGGATCCGCATCATTCCCGAGGCGTCGACCCAGGCCGCCGAGTTCGAGACCGGACAGCTGAGCATCGTGGAGATCCCGTTCGGCGAGACGGCGCGCTGGGAGGCCGGGTACGCCGATCAGCTCGAGCGGCGGCCGGCGCTGCGCGACCTCTACATCTCGATCAACACCAGGCGCGGGCCGCTCGCCGACGTGCGAGTGCGCCGCGCCCTCAACATGGCCGTGGACGTCGGGACGATCCTGGAAACGGTGATGGCCGGCCGCGGCGTGCGGGCGGCAGGCGCCATTCCCCCCGGGATCGATGGACACGACGCCGGGCGCGAGCCCTTCCGCCACGACCCCGCGGAGGCGCGGCGGCTCCTCGCCGAGGCGGGGTATC
>DASTYH010000342.1:0-25224 GCA_035765075.1 Gemmatimonadales bacterium | reverse complement strand
GGAGGTCGTGCTCGTGGATGATTTCTTCGCCGACCTCGAAGCGAGGTATACCCGATGACCGCCACGATCGATCGCCTGGCGGCCGCGCTCGCCGACCGCTACCGGATCGAGCGGGAGCTCGGTCAGGGCGGCATGGCCACGGTCTACCTCGCGCACGACCTCCGCCACGACCGCGACGTGGCCATCAAGGTGCTGCATCCCGACCTCGGCGCGGCGCTCGGAAGCGATCGCTTCCTCTCCGAGATCCGCACGACCGCGCGCCTCCAGCACCCCCATATCCTCCCCCTGCTCGACAGCGGCGAGGCCGGCGGCCTCCTCTACTACGTGATGCCACTCGTGACCGGCGAGACGCTGCGCTCCCGGCTCGAGCGCGAGCGGCAGCTGCCGGTCGATGCGGCGGTGTCGATCGCGCGGGAGGTCGCCGACGCGCTGGGCTATGCCCACGGCCTCGGCGTCGTCCACCGTGACATCAAGCCGGAGAACATCCTCCTGCAGGGCGGGCACGCGCTCGTCGCCGATTTCGGGATCGCGCTCGCCGTGCAGCAGGCGGGCGGCCCCCGGATGACCCAGACGGGCCTCTCCCTCGGCACCCCGCAGTACATGAGCCCCGAGCAGGCGATGGGCGAGCGGACGGTGGACGCGCGCAGCGACCTGTACGCCCTCGGCGCCGTCACGTACGAGATGCTGGTCGGCGAGCCTCCCTTCACGGGGCCGAGCGTGCAGGCCATCGTCGCCCGGCTCGTGACCGAGGAGCCCCGGCCGATCGGCATCCAGCGGAAGGCGGTGCCGGAGCACGTCGAGGGGGCGGTGCTGCGTGCGCTCGAGAAGCTCCCCGCCGACCGGTTCGCGACGGCGGTCGAGTTTGCGGCGGCCATCGCCGGACAGGGCGCCGCTGCGCGGCGCAGCGCACCTGTCGCGCTGCCCGCCATACCTCCCGCGCGACGGACTCGCCTCGTCTGGCCGGCGGCCACGTTCCTCTTCGGCGCCGCCGCGCTCTGGGGTTGGCTGCGCCCGACGCCCGAGGCGGCGCCCGGCAGGCAGCGCATCGTGCTCTGGGAGCGCCCCTATCCCGACTTCCTGGTTCCCAGCTCCGCCCGCATCGAGAGCCGCGCCGCCATCTCGCCGGACGGGTCGGTCATCGCCTTCACCGACTCGGCGGGTGACGATACCCGGCTGCTCCTGAAGCGCCGGAACGACGTGCATCCGGTGCCCGTCGCGGGGACCGAGGGCGCCGCCAGTCCGTTCTTCTCGCCCGACGGCGAATGGATCGGCTACTTCGCGCACGGCGGAAAGCTCCGCAAGGTGCGCGTCTCCGGCGGCGGCTCGATCGATCTGTCGTCCACGGGGAACGAGACGTACGTCCTCGGGGCCTGGCTCGACGACGGCACGATCGTCTTCGTGGATGGAACCGGCGGCCTGTCGCGGGTCCCCGGGGACGGTGGCGCGACCACACGCGTGCGCGCGGCGGATCCCGCCCACCGGGATGATCCATCCTCGCTCTGGCCGCTCCCCGGAAGCAGGGGAATCCTCTTCACCGGCTGTCCGGGCAACTGCGCCAGCGGCTCGGCGGTGTACGTGTACGAGTTCGAGAACGACACGGTCCGGCTGCTCGTGCCCAACGCCGGCGGGGTGTGGTACTCGCCGACCGGCCACCTCCTGTATACGAGTCGCGAGGGGGGACTCTTCGCGGCGGGCTTCGATCCGGAGCGGATGAGCGTGACCTCTGGCGCCGTTCCGGTCGCCGACGGTGTCGCGCCCGGCGGATTCGTCGTTTCGGCATCGGGCACCGCGCTGTACACGATCGGCACCGAGGATGTCCGGAGCTCGACGCTGGTCTGGGTTGCGCGGGACGGATCGGAGCAGCCGTTTGCCGCGGACTGGGTGGGGGCGTTCGAGTATCCCGCGCTCTCCCCGGACGGGAAGAGCGTCGCGGTCAGCGTGCGCCAGGCGGTGACCGAGCTCTGGGTGCGCCGGGAGGATGGGTCGCGGCTGCGCATCTCCCGCGGGGAAACGGGAAGCTGGCGCCCCTCCTGGACGCCGGATGGTCGCCACCTCGCGTTCGCCACCACGAATGCCGCATCGTCGACGCTGGGCGCCAACGACGTCTACCTCACGCCGGCGGACGGGAGCATGCCGCCGCAACTCCTCGCGGACCTTGACGTCGGTCTCTGGGAAGTCGAGTTCAGTCGAGACGGGCAGTGGATGATCGTCCGGGCGGACGAGCAGGCCTCGTTCGGCGTGTTGCATGCGCGGCGGCTGCAGGGAGACACCGCGCTCTCCCTGATCTATTCCGACAGCAGCTTCAATACCCAGGTCGCGCTGTCGCCCGACAGTCGCTGGCTGGCATTTGTCTCGGATCGCTCCGGCCGGAGCGAGGTCTACGTCGCGTCCTTCCCCGACATGCAGGTGAAGTATCCCGTTTCCCAGGGTGGCGGCACCGAGCCCCGCTGGGCACGCAGCGGGCGGGAGCTCTTCTTCAAGAGCCGCGGGCAGCTGATGGCCCTCCCGGTGGCAGCCGGTGCGGGGTTCGCCCCCGGGAGCGCCCGCCCGCTATTTCCCGTCGGCCGGTATGCCAGCGCCATCAACCGGCCGCAGTACGACGTGGGTCCGGACGACACTCGCTTCCTGATGATCCGGCGCCCCGACCGGACCGGACAGCAGGAAATCGTCTATGTCGACAACTTCTTCGCCGACCTCAGGGCAAAGGTCGGTCAATGAGCGCAGGGCCGGAGCGCCTCGCGGCCGCCCTCGCCGACCGCTACCGCATCGAGCGGGAGCTCGGCCAGGGCGGGATGGCCACGGTCTATCTCGCGCAGGATCTGAGGCACGGCCGCCGGGTTGCCATCAAGGTCCTGCGGCCGGAGCTCGCCGCCGTGATCGGCGCCGAGCGGTTCCTCACCGAGATCCGGACGACCGCGAACCTCCAGCATCCGCACATCCTCCCGCTCTTCGATTCCGGCAACGCCGATTCCCTCCTCTTCTATGCCATGCCGTTCGTCGAGGGGATCTCGCTCCGCGACCGGATGGCGCGCGAAAAGCAGCTGCCGATCGCCGAGGCGGTGCGGATCGCCTCCGAGGTGGCGAGCGCGCTCGACTATGCGCACCGCCACGGCGTCATCCATCGCGACATCAAGCCGGAGAACATCCTGCTGCACGACGGGAGCGCGCTCGTGGCCGACTTCGGGATCGCCCTCGCGGCGAGCAAGGCCGGCACGCGGATGACCGAAACCGGCATGAGTCTCGGCACGCCGCAGTACATGTCGCCGGAGCAGGCGATGGGCGAGCGGGAGCTCGATGCCAGGAGCGACGTCTACGCGCTCGGTTGCGTCACGTACGAGATGCTCACCGGCGAGCCGCCGTTCACCGGGCCCACGGCGCAGGCGATCGTCGCCAAGGTGATGACGTCCGAGCCCGCCGACATCCGGGCGCTCAGGCGGATGATCCCGCCGCACGTGGCGGACGCGGTGCACGTGGCGCTGCAGAAGCTCCCGGCCGACCGCTTCGCGACGGCGCAGGGCTTTGCCGACGCGCTGGCGGACCCCGCTCGCGGGCTCCCGGCCCGGAGTGCCGCGCTGCGATCGGGCGCGGCGGCGCGGCGGATTGCGATCCGGCCGGCGCTGGCGGCGCTCATCGGGGTGGCGGGGCTCGTGGCCGGCGCGATCGGTATGAGCGTCGTTCGCCGGGAGCAGGTCCCATCGGGCGAGACTGTCCGAGTGCGACTGCAGTTCGGCGCCGGACAGGAGGCCCTGATCGGACGGTTTCCCGGGATAACGGCTGCGCCGGATGGATCCCGCCTCGTCTATCACGGGCCGGGGGGAGCTACCCGCACGCAGCTCTGGATCCGCCGATGGGACCGGCTCCAGGCGCAGCCGCTCGCCCAGTCGGTGGACGAGAGCTGCTGCGCCGCCTTCTCTCCCTCCGGCGACACCATCGCCTACCTCTCCGCCCCGCGCCAGCTCAACCTCCTCCCCCTGACCGGCGGCCTGCCGGCGAGCTTCCCCGACATCGGCCTCCTCTCGCAGAGCGATTTCGGAGGAGGGCTCGACTGGGGGTCCGACGGATGGATCTACGCGAGTGGCGCTGAGGGGCTTCTGCGGATCGACCCGCGTGCCGGCACGAGCGAGGTCATCGCACCGCTCGACTCGGTGCGCGGCGACATGGCGTTTCTCTGGCCGCAGCTCCTGCCGGGAGGGCAGGGGGCCGTCGTCACGATCGCACTGCGGGCGGGGAGGTCCGATCCCGAGCGGGCCCTGATCGGCGTCAGCGATTTCCGCACCGGCCGGGTGGAGTCGGTGATGCAGGGCGTCAGGGCGATCTACGCGCCGACCGGCCACCTGATCGTAGCCAGGCCCAACGGCGTGCTGCTGGCCGTTCCATTCGACGCCGGCACGCGGCGAACCACCGGCGTGGCGCGGGAGCTGGCGGACACCGTGGCGCTCCGCTTCGGAAGTGCGGCACCCGGCGGGTCGGATCTCACGCTCGATGCTCGTGGCACCCTGACCTACGTCGCCGGCGGCGGCGAATCATTTCAGACCGTCTGGGTGGAACGCAGTGGGACATCGCGGCCATTCAGCGAGGACCCGGAGTACACGGCGACCGGGACGCTCGACCTCTCGCCCGACGGACGGCGTCTCGCGCTCGCGATCGGCGGCAACAGCCGCACCGCGCAGCTCTGGGTCCAGCCGGTGGACGGCGGTCCGCGGGTCCGGCTCAGCTTCGACGGTGACATCAACATGCGGCCGCGCTGGCGCCCCGGCACCGGCAACATCACCTACCTGTCGAACCGCGAGACGCCGGGTGCCACCGGCATGCGGCTCTACGAGCGGGAGGGTGGTGGGCAGGGACCGATTCGCCGAGTCGTAACCGGCGATCCGCGGGCAGTCGGCGGGCACGCCTGGTCGCCTGACGGGCGCTGGCTTCTCATCCGCACCGACGATCAGGAACCGGGTGCGGGCGACATCATCGGCATCCGGCCCGGCGTCGATCCGGTCGCGCGCCCCCTGGTGGCAACGGAAGCGGAGGAGCTCGCACCGGCGGTCTCGCCGGACGGCCGGTGGCTGGCGTACACGTCGAACGAGTCGGGCCGCCGCGAGGTCTACGTGCGCCCCTTTCCCGAGACGGCCGAGGGGCGCTACCAGGTTTCCACCGCCGGCGGGATCACGCCGGTCTGGAGCCGTGACGGACGCGAGCTCTTCTACATCGATGGCGCGCGGCGGATGGTCGCGGTGCCGATCGTATCCGGCTCTTCCTTCCAGTTCGGGCAGCCGGCCGTGCTTTTCTCGACGGCCGACTATGCCACCACGCCCTTCAATCCCGCCTATGGCGTGTCGCTCGACGGGCGGCGGTTCGTGATGAGCCGGCGCCGGCCCGACACGACGCCCGGGATCGTCGTCGTCTTCAATTTTCTCGCGGAGCTCGAGCGGCTGATGCGCTCGGATGCGGACGAGGCCAATCGGTGACGACGCCCGATCGTCTTTCCGCCGCCCTCGCCGACCGCTACCGCATCGAACGGGAGCTTGGCCAGGGCGGGATGGCCACGGTGTACCTGGCCGACGACCTCAGGCATGTGCGCAAGGTCGCGGTAAAGGTGCTCCGGCCCGAGCTCGCTGCCGTCATCGGCGCCGAGCGGTTTCTGGCGGAGATCCGGACCACCGCGAACCTGCAGCACCCGCACATACTTCCGCTCTTCGACAGTGGCGAGGCTGACGGATTCCTCTACTACGTCATGCCGTTCGTCGAGGGTGAGTCGCTGCGCGACCGGCTGAGCCGTGAAAAGCAGCTGCCGATCGCCGATGCGGTTCGCATCGCGACCGAGGTCGCCTCGGCGCTCGACTATGCGCACCGCCATGGCGTGATTCACCGCGACATCAAGCCGGAGAACATCCTCGTTCACGACGGGCGCGCCCTCGTCGCCGATTTCGGCATCGCGCTCGCCGCGAGCAAGGCGGGCACGCGCATGACCGAGACGGGCATGTCGCTCGGGACACCGCACTACATGAGCCCCGAGCAGGCGATGGGCGAGCGGGTGATCACGGCGCGGAGCGACGTGTACGCGCTGGGCTGCGTCACCTACGAAATGCTCGTCGGCGATCCGCCCTTCACGGGCTCCACCGCGCAGGCGATCGTCGCCAAGGTCATGACCGAGAAGCCGGGCGCGCCGTCCCGCCTGCGGGACACGATCCCGCCCGCGGTCGAGGACGCGGTGCTGACCGCGCTGGAGAAGCTCCCGGCCGACCGGTTCGCGACGGCGGCCGAGTTCGCCGCGGCGCTCGGCGGCCTCCCGACCGTGCGCGCCACCACCCGCGCATCCCAGCGCGCCGTCGCGGGTTCCGGGCCGTGGCGCCGGATCAGCATGGTGCTGGCGACCCTCCTGTTGGGCGCGCTCGCGCTCGCCGCCTGGGCGCTCGGGCGCGAACGTCCCGCAGCGGGACCCGCCGTGTTCGACGCCGCCCTGCCCGAGGATGCGGCAATTACGTTCGGCGCGACCACCGCGTCGACATCGTTCGGCACGCCGCTCCGCAATCTCTCGGTGTCGAGTGATGGGAGCTTCGCGGTGTATGCGGCGCGGCAGGGCGATTCGACGATGCTCTGGCGCCGAAGCCTCCGGGATGCGTCGGCCCGCATGATCGACGGCACCCGCGGCGGCATTGCGCCGAGGATTTCACCGGACGGCTCGCGTGTCGCATTTCTCGTCGGGGGCCGCGCCATGGTCGTGCCGGTCGAGGGCGGTGAGGCGGAGTTGCTGCTGGATGGGGCTGATCCGCGAATGCTCGAATGGGTCTCGCCCACGAGCGTGCTGCTCATCGACTTCGAAGGCAACCGGCTGAGCTGGCTCGACCCGGAAGGGAGCCAGCGGCCGCGAACCAGCCCGACCAGGGCATCGCTCGGATTCGGGCACTGGATTCCCGAAGATCGACAGTTGATCTCCTCGCGGAACGGGACCGCGCTGATATTCGACCCGGAGACCCGGGAGAGCTGGCCGGTGCGGTCGACACTTCCGGACGGATCGCCGGGCTCGGTCCTTGCCGGCTCCGCCTTCCGCATCGTTCAGGGTGCATTCCTGGTGTACATCGCGGATGGCGACCTGCGCGCCGCCGCGTACGACCGCACCCGGCATCTCGCCGGGCGGCCGGTGACGCTCGTCAGCGGCATACGGCGCGAGTCGGTCGGCGCCGCGCAGTTCGACCTGACGGCGGACGGCGCGCTGGTCTATGCGCCGGGCGCGGACGCCGCCGTCGGGCGCATCGTGCGCCTGCGCCCCGGAAGCGCACCCGAGCCGCTGCCGCTCGATTCCGCCGAGTTCCAGCGGTTCGACCTGAGCCGGGACCGGCGGTGGCTGGCGGTGGTGGTGGTCACGGCCGGGGGCCAGGAGGTGCGGATTCATGATCTCCGGGACGGGCAGCGCATCAACTGGCTGCGGGCCGAGCACATTCGCCATGCGCTCTGGAGCCCCGATGGAGAGCGCCTGATCGTCGGCCTGCGCGACTCGACGCGATGGAGCATCCTGTCGGGGATTCCGAGCACGGGCATGGCGCCCGACACCTTGTATTCGAGCGGCCTCGATGGCGCCTTCGACCCGGTTGACTATCGCGCCAGCGACGCCGTGGTGGCGATGAACTGGGCGACCTTTGCGGCAGTGCTCTTCGACCCCGGCGCCGATCAGGTCCGCTTCGACACGATGGCGACGAACGCACGGTTCGCGACGCTGTCGCCCGACCGGACGCGCATGATGTATACCGAGGAGGGTGGCCGGCTCGTTGTCGCGTCCTACCCGCGGGGCGGCCGTCGCTGGCAGGTCACGGCGGACGGCGCCGAGCCGCTCTGGATGTCGGGAACGGAGATCCTGTTCCGCAGGGGGGTGACGTGGTATCTCGCGCGGCTCGATCCTGCCACCGGTGAGCCGCTCGGAGCGCCGACGCTCTGGGGACGCGACCCACGCTTCTCGGACACGGCGGGGTGGTCGAACCGCCCCTCACATGATGGCGGCATCATCTACCTGCAGGGACCGGCGCAGGTGAGCAGCAGCTACCTTCGCGTGATTCCGGACTGGGTGGCGCAGATGAAATCGGCCGTGGGCGCGGTGAGCCGGTGACGACGCTCGATCGTCTCTCCGCCGCCCTCGCCGACCGCTACCGGATCCTGCGCGCGCTCGGCGCTGGCGGAATGGCCACGGTGTCCCTGGCCGACGACCTGCGCCACCGCCGGAAGGTCGCGATCAAGGTCCCTCAGGCGCGCCGGCGAGCCGCCGCTCCATCGCGAGCTCGGCGCCGAGACTCGCCTGATCGCGGAAGATCGTCGCCACGGCGAGCGGCTTCCCGCCGGCGCGGTAGGTCACGGCGCAGTCCCGACCGGCCATGTCCCCCTCGATCTCGAGCGCATCCCATCTCGCCGCGTGCCCCACGTAGGCGATCACGACGTCGTAGTGCTGGCTCCAGAAGAAGGGAACCGCAGCGAAGCGCTCGCGTGAGCCGTTCCCTCCGGCGAGCATGTTCCGCGCCGCTGTCTGGCCCTGCCGCTCCGCCACCACCCAGTGCTCCACCCGGATCCGCTCGGCATCCTCGCCCCGGGGAAAGCGCGCGACGTCGCCCGCCGCAAAGATTCCGGGCACGCTCGTCTCGAGGTACTCGTCCACCAGGATCCCGCGGTCCGTGGCGATGCCGGCCGATTGGGCGAGGGCGATCTCCGGCCTCACCCCGATTCCCGCCACGACGAGATCGGCCGCGAGCTCCTCGCCGCTCGCGAGGGTGACGCTCGCCGCGCCGATCGCCCTTGCGGTCTGGCCGAGGCGGAAGACCACGCCGTGCTCTTCGTGGAGCGCGCGGATGAAGTCGCCGAGCTCCGGCCCGAGCACCCGCTCGAGCGGTCGTGCCTCCGGCCCCACGATGGTCACCTCGAGCCCGCGCGCGCGGAGCGATGCCGCCACCTCGAGCCCGATGAAGCTCGCGCCGATCACGACGGCGCGGCGCGCCTTTGCCGCCCCCGCGATGATGGCGCGCGAGTCGGCGAGGGTGCGGAGGTAGTGGATCGGCTGGCCCGCATCCGGCATGTCGAGCGTCACGGGCGTGGCGCCGGTGGCGAGGAGGAGCGCGCCGAAGGGAAGCGAGCTGCCGTCGTCGAGCCGCACCGTCCGCGCCTTCGGGTCGATCGCCGTGGCGCGGCGGCCGAGGCGGAGGTCGATGCCGTTCCCGGTGTAGAAGCCGTCAGGGCGGAGCGGGATCCACTCCTCCGGGGCGTTCCCAGCGAGGTAGTCCTTGGAGAGGTTCGGCCGGTCGCAGGGAGGGGAGGCGCCGGCGTCGAGGATCGTGACCGGTCCGCCGTATCCCTCACGCCGGAGCGTCTCGGCGGCCACTGCGCCCGCCGCGCCGCCGCCCACGATCACCACCGACGCCGGGTGCGAGCGGCTCGGCGCACGTCCCGCTGCAAGGCGCGCGGGGTCGGGACGTCTCGCCATGACGAAGACCTTTCCCTCCCGCTCCTCCACCTGCCAGCAGGGAAGGTTGCCGAGGGCGGGAGGCCGGACCGGCGCGCCGGTGCGGAGACTGAACGCCGCGTGGTGCCAGGGACAGCGGATCGTGTCACCCACGACGAGCCCCTCCGCGAGCGACCCGCCGTAGTGGGTGCACTTTGCACCGACCGCGCAGAGCTCGCCGCCGATGCGCGTGACGAGGACCGCCTCACCGTCGGCGTGCCCGAGGAGGGGCTGGCCCTCGAGCACGGAGGCGGCTGCCACTCCCTCCCTCAGGTCCGGCCCCGAAAGTGGGGCCTGGTCTTCGCCCATGATGTTCCGTCCTCGCTCAGAGCGACTTCAGGTACTCGATGAGTTCGTCCCGCTCGGCTCCGGTCAGGTCGAGCTGCAGCACCTGCTCGTATCGGGCGACGACGTCCGCCAGCGTAGCGGCACTTCCGTCGTGGAAATAGGGGGCGTGCTGGAAGAGCCCGCGCAGTGGCGTCGTCCGATACGCCTTCTCGGCGCTCCGCGCCGCGTATCGGGGGTCCATCCCCGTCTCCGCCGCAGCGTGCCGAATCCCCGCGTTGATGTCGGTGAGCGTGGGGCCGGTGTGGCAGGTGGCGCAGCGGCCCCGGCCGGTGAAGACGAGCCGGCCACGTTCGGCCGCGGCGGCGTCGAAGCTGCCGGCGGGCGGCACCGGCGTGTTCAGGCTCAGCTGGTATTCGCGCAGCGCATCGAGCTTCGGCGTCACGAGGTCAGGGTGCTGCACGATGTCGATGCCCAGGCGGTCGTCGCGGAAGTTTCCCTGGCCGTGCATCTGCGTAACGGCCACGTACGCATTCCAGTAGGACACCGCTCCATCGCCGGTGAACGTCTCCCGGGCCACGCCGGCAAGTCCGTATGCCGGGGGAAGCACCACCGGTGTGTTCAGCCCGTCGATGCTGTAGCGGGGATCGTAGCGGCCGCGGCCCCACGAATTATAGACCGCCTTCTGCTCGGCGGTGAGCGCGGGCGAGAGCGCGATGATCGCGCCGGGGTCGAGATCGGTGTTCGCCCAGCCGTCGAGCCGCCGGCCAATGCCGGGCGCAAACGAGTTGTCCACGGTCGAGTGGCAGAGCGCGCACGTCGTGCCCACTCGCACGAGGGTGTCGCGGCCGTCGATCGTCTGCACTTCCCCCCGGAGCCCGACGACCGCGTTCAGCTTGAGGAGGGTGACGGTCGTCGCCGGACTCTCGAGATCCACCTGGCCGGCGGCGATGGCGTCCTTCACCTCTTGCGGCAGCGCGTCGGCGTCCACCCTGAGGCCGACCGCGAGCGCCAGACTCGGCGCGACCGAGGCCTGGATGACCTCGTGCATTCGCAGGGTGTCGGTCCAGAACTTCTCGTCACCGAAGGTGTCGAATCGAAAGATTTCGCGGCCCTCCGCGATCGTTTCGGGTGAGGGTCCGGCCGGGTCTCCCTCGCATGAGGTCACGGCGCCGGTGCCGAGGAGCGCCAGGACCACGGCAGTCAGGGCGGAGGCGTGCCGGGAGGTCGGTACCGGGGATCGGGGCTGATGCATGCTGCCCTCCTGCGCACGTAGCGCTGGTATCGGGGAGGAGCGGCTGCCGGCCGGGTGCATCCGGCGGCAGTCGAGGCCTGCATACAGCATGTTCGGCGATATGTCAAGGATTTCCTTCACTTATTTGACATATTCCACGTCACCGCCCGCCCAACGTCGCGGCCTTAGCGTGGCGCCATGACGGAACGGGGCCGGGAGCGGCGGGGCCGGCCCGGATCGCCGCACCCTGCGGGCGGATCTCTCGATGATCCAAGGGGATGGCCGCCTTCGCACGAACCAGGGGGGACAGCATGCAATCCGATTCCGGGGCCACGCGATCGATCTGGATGCGGACGGCCGACGTGCCTGAATACGCGCCACTCGCCGCCGACGTCGACGCCGACGTCTGCGTCGTCGGCGCCGGCATCGCGGGGATCACCACGGCGTACCTCCTCGGCCGGGCGGGTCGAAAGGTGGTCGTTCTGGACGACGGGCCGGTGGCGGGAGGAGAGACCGGACGTACGACCGCGCATCTCTCGTGGGCGCTCGACGATTTCTACTCCCGGATCGAGCGGATGCACGGCGCCGAGGGCGCCCGGATGGCGGCGGAGAGCCACCGGACGGCTGTGGACCTGATCGAGCGCACCGTGCGCGAGGAGGGGATCGCGTGCGACTTCGAACGGCTCCCGGGCTTCTGGTTTGCCGAAGATGCGAGCGGCGGGAAGGAGCTCGACGAGGAGCTCGCGGCGGCGAAGCGCGCGGGCGCCGGCGACGTCGAGCGGCTGGTACAGGTTCCCGGCGTTCCGTTCCGCACGGAGGCGGCCCTCCGCTACTCCGACCAGGCGCAGTTCCATCCGCTCAGGTACATGGCGGCGCTCGCCGCAGCGATCACGCGGGATGGCGGCCGCATCTTCTGCTCGTCGCATGTCGCGGAGCTTGTGACGAAGGCGCCGCGCCCGCGCGTTCGCACCTCCGAAGGTCCCATTGTCACCGCCGGCGCGATCGTCTTCGCCACCAACAGCCCGGTCAACGACTGGGTGAAGATCCACACCAAGCAGGCAGCCTATCGGACGTACGTGGTCGGGCTCCGCATCCCCTCGGGCATCGTGGCGCGCGCGCTCTACTGGGACAACCTCGACCCGTACCACTACGTGCGTCTGGCCCGCGACTCGGAAGGGGACGTGCTGATCGTCGGGGGTCAGGACCATAAGACGGGGCAGGCCGACGACCAGGAGGAGCGGTATGCCGCTCTGGCGGAGTGGACGCGGGAGCGCTTTCCCGAGGCTCGGGAGCTGGCATACCGGTGGTCGGGCCAGGTCCTCGAGCCGAACGATTACATGGCATTCATCGGGCGGAATCCCGGCGACGACCACGTCTTCATCGCGACCGGCGACTCCGGCAACGGCATGACGCACGGGACGATCGCCGGGATGCTGCTCACCGATCTCATCGTGGGCCGGGCGAACCGCTGGGAGAAACTCTATGATCCGTCGCGCAAGTCCCTCCGTGCCGCACCCGAGTTTCTCCGGGAGAACCTGAACGTCGCAGCGCAGTATCGCGATCTCGTGACCCGGGGAGAGCGCCGGCGGGTGGAGGATATTCCCCGGGATTCGGGGACCGTGATTCGTAACGGCGTCCGGAAGGTCGCGGTCTACCGGGACGCGGCCGGCACGCTGCACCGCCGATCGGCGATCTGCACGCACCTCTACTGCGTGGTGGACTGGAACGATGCGGAAAAGACCTGGGACTGCCCCTGCCACGGCTCCAGGTTCGACCGGTATGGCAAGGTCATCAACGGTCCGGCGATCGCGGATCTGGCGGACGCGGAGGGAGACTGAGCAGGCCTTTCATTCCCTCACCGGAGATTCACTTCTTCTTCACCCGTGGCGAGGCATATTGGCCGGGTCTCCTGCTGCGGATGCGGAGACTCCTCCGCGGCCTCCGCTCGTCCGGAGGTTCCGATGAAGCCGAATCTGCTTGCCCTGTGCGCCACGACGCTGGTGGCCTGTGGCGATGGCGGTCAGGAACCATCGCCGACCGTGGCCGACACGGTCTACATCTGGCCCCGATTCGAAGAGGCGGCCGATCCGGATCTGATCCCGCAAGTGTCCGATCATGAGTGGGAGCTCGACGGGACCACCTACGGCAGGTATGGCTTCGGAGCCCTCCCCGGAGAGACGATCGTGCTCCGGCTTCGGGCGAGGTATTACGAGCCCCTCGACATGGCGATCGTCGTGCCGGATACGGTGCGCCCGGATCCCGATGATTCGCAACGCCGCCTGTTTCCGGTCGTCATGATCCACCGAATCGTCCCCGCACTGCTCCGCGCAGAATGGGCAGCGGATTTCACCGGCCCGGTCATCCGTGTCGAGATCCATGCGCCGCACGGGCTGGCGGGGGTCACGCTGACTTCGACGTATGTCTACTTCCAGGCATGCCGGGACATTCTTACCGATGTCTTCTGTGAGAACCGCCTTACCGGGAACGCCGGGGGACCTTCATGGGCCGATCCGGGTGCCGTGGGAATCCGGGGCTGGGCGAGCCTGGTCGGGTCCTGGCGAGGCTGGCCCAGCGGTATGCCGCCAGCGGGATACAGCGCCATGATTGAAGACGGCGAGGCCATTCCCGGCTGGTCGGCCGTGCTCAACATCAACCTCACCGACGATCAGGGGCACGTCGGTCATGGAGGTTGCGTCGGCGGTCTCATTCCCGACCCCGGGCGCGAGCTGGTGTGCGATATCCTCTTCAGCCAGTAGCTCTGTCCCGCAGCAGAACCGAGATGGCGCGATCATGGTCGACTATACTCTGATGCTCAGCGAAGGATTCAAGGCCTTCCTGGCCGAAACGCCGGGCCAGGCCAGGGCGTGGTCGCGTGCGAACGAGGAACTCGGCGCCGCGAGCGCGCTGGACCCGAAAACGCGGAGCCTCGCCTATCTCGCTGTGCTGGCGGCGCTCGGCCTCGAGAGCGGAGTGCCGTTTCACGCCACGCTTGCCCGCGAGGCAGGGGCATCCAGAGCGGAAGTGCTGAGCGCCATCCTGGTTGGCCTTCCTGCCGCCGGGCACGTGGTGACTCAGGTTCTGCCGGCGGCGATCCGGGCGTACGATGCAGCTCCACGCTAGCGCGCTCGCCCTCGCCGCCTTCCCGCTGATCGACCGCTCTTCCCGGTACCCCCGGCGCGCGTAGATTTCCCCAGGGCTCCCCGGCCATCCCTTCTCACGGAAATCGATGTCCGAGCCACAGCGGCAGCTCCCCGCCTCGACGATCCTCCTCGTCGACGACGAGGAGTTCGTCCGTCGGATGATGCGCCGCATCCTCGGCGCCGCGGGCCACAGGGTGCTGGAAGCGGAGGACGGGCTCCAGGCGCTCCGCACCCTCGACCGGGACGCCACGTCCGTCCGCCTCGTGATCAGCGACGTCGCGATGCCGAGAATGAGTGGCGACGAGCTCGCGGCAGAGCTCCGGGTGCGCTGGCCGGAGATCCCGATCCTGCTGATCTCCGCGTACGCCCGCAACGTGACTTCCGACGTGGACTTCCTGGCGAAGCCGTTCGATTCAGAGACGCTGCTCAGGCGGGTGGGCGCGCTGATCGCGCAGTAGCTCGCCGTCATTCACCTCGTGGGGCGGGCCTGACCCCTTCGGCGCGGGAGCTTCGCGGCCATCAGCGCCGCCATGGCCGATGCGCTCCTCGGCAATGGCGAGCGCGCCGTGGCCGAAGCGGAGGCGATCGTCCGGGATTACAAGGTCGAGCGGGATGCCGTCGAAGGCGCGGACATGGTGCGCTGGCTCGCGGCCACCTATGCGCTCGCCGGCCGTCGCGAGGAAGCGATTGCCACGTTGCGTCGGGTGATGGGCCAGCCGGGTAGTCAGGGAAGCGGCGACCTGCGCCTCAACCCGATCTGGGATGGCCTGCGAGGGGGTCCGGAGTTCGAGGCGATGAGCCGGGAGCAGTAGTCGCTGGTCGCTGGTCGCTGGTCGCTGGTCGGTAGCGTGTTCGTCATCCCGCCGCTTCCGCCGCTATCGCCGCGCGCCGTCTGCCGTCGGCGCGCTCCCTTCTCCCGGGGTCATCGGCGTCGGGCGCGCGATCCCCGCCCTGAGCGTCACCGCCGAGACCAACGCGAAGAGCTCGTGCCACGCCTCGTCCATCTCGGGGGTGAAACGGTCGCCGAGGGTGTCGGCGAGCGCGCCGAAGAGGGCGGCACGGGCCGTTTCGTGATCCCGGGCGTCGATCCCGCCTTCCGCGAGGCGCCGTCCCGCCGCGATGAGGAGCTCGACGAGCCGCTCCTGATCGCCCAGTGATTCCATGACGGCGCCGACGAACTCGAGCAGCCGGGACCGCAGGTCGGGACGGACCTCCGCCACCACCACGTGGAGACCCGCATCGTGGGCGACCAGGTGGGCGATGAATCGGTCGGCAAAGCGCGGCGCATCAGGGGCGAGCAACTCCCAGCCGAGCTGGAGGAGGCGCGTCTCAGCGAGCATGACATGACCGTTCGGAGTTTCGAAAGCGAGGCGCGGGGCGCCACCTCCCGCCGGCCATCGGCGAACCGGCCGGAGATGGGGCCACGGATGAAACGGAGTTCACGCGCCGGCGAGTACCAGCGGGTGGATTACGGATTGAACTGAATGCATTGCACGTCGATCCGGATCTCGGCAGCCTCGGAGCCGAGGTTTCGTGCCGAGACGACCCATCCGGGATTGGCGATCAACCGGGTATCGGTCAGGATCTGGAGGTTCGGGCCGGTATCACTCTGATCCATGACCATGTAGCCGCCGGAGATCGCGAGATAGCCTTCCCCGCAGTACGCCGCGCCGGCCTGCAGCGTGCCGGGCTGCACGGTAATGGTCTCATCGACCGTCGTGACGTAACCGTACATCTGCTGCACCCCCGTCTCCCAGCTGAACTCCACGTGGTTCTGGGCGCACTTGGCCGGCGCGCCGTCCACCTTGATGCGATAGACCGAGCCGCTCTTGGGCACGTAGCAGGCCGTGATCGTGGTCTGCGCGCTGGCGACCGACGGCAGGACGGCGAGAGCGGCGACAGCGGCGATGAGAGTGAGCGAGCGCATGACTGGGTTCTCCCGAAGAATGTGTGTGTGAACGTCGCGTGGCATGGGTCGGTACCGGATCAGCGGGACGCGGCGAGCGCGAGACGGATCGCATCGGCGTCGGCGGCGAGCGCCGGATCCGCCGCGAGCTGGTCGAGCGCCGAGTCGAACGCCGATGCGTCGGGCGCTGCACCTGCGCTCACCGCGGCGGTGAGCAGTCCGCGGATCGCCGCCGCGGCGGATCCAGGGCCGAGCGCCGGGACCACCCGCACGAGGGCATCCTCGAGTGGCGCGAGCGATGCGAGCGCGGCATCGGCCGGGGGATTCACCGCGGGCAGGGCGTCGGGCGCGGTCGGTCCGGCGGCGTCGGCGCAGGCGCCGAGTGCTGCGGCCAGGACCAGCGGGGAGAACGGGAACCTCATGAGCACCTCCGTATCGGAGTGGCGGTGGGGCCGGGGGGGTGGCCGGCCAGCGGAACGGCGGCAACGATATGCCGGAGGTTCCCGGAAACCTCACGGGATTATCACGAGCGGTAACCCATTGAAAGGGCGCTCGTTACGGCGCTGATTCGCTTGCCACCGGTCCCGCCGGGCGGTATCGTTGGACATCCCTGCATGCATTCATGATCCGGATTCGAGCTCTCGGCGGCCTCTCGGTCACCCGTGACGGAACCGCACTCACCGGCGCGGCCACCCAGCCCCGGCGCCTTGCCGTGCTGGCGCTCATCGCGCGGAGTGGCGAACGGGGGGTGACCCGGGAGCGGCTGCTCGCAATGCTCTGGCCCGATACCCCCGAGGAGGGCGCGCGCCGGGCGCTGTCCCAGGCGTTGCACGCGCTCCGGACCGATCTCGGAGCGGAGGATCTCTTCCTGGGTGTCCAGGAGCTTCGCCTCAACCTCGCCGCCGCCAGCTGCGACGTGCTCGAGTTCGATGCCGCGCTCGCCGCGGGCGCGTGGAATCGCGCGGCGGCGGCCTACGGGGGACCCTTCCTCGATGGCTTCCGCCTCGCGGGCGCCGGCGAGTTCGATCGCTGGATGGAGGAGGAGCGCGCCCACCTCGCCGAGCGCCACGCCAACGCGCTCGAGCGGCTGGCAGCCGCCGAGTCAGCGCGCGGAGATGTCGCCGGGGCGGCGGGGTGGTGGCGGCGACGGGCGGCGCTCGATCCGCTCAACGCACGCGTCACCGTGCAGCTGATGCGCGCACTCGATGCAGCCGGTGAACGGCACGCCGCGCTGCAGCAGGCGCGGATCTACGAGACGCTGCTCGAGCAGGAGCTCGCGCTCGAGCCGGATGCGGAGGTTGTGCGGTATGCGGAGGAGCTGCGGGCGGGGGCAAGGTCGGGAGCGGGAGGAACGGCAGGAGCGGCAGGAGCGGCAGGAACGGCGGTAAGGGCGGTAAGGGCGGTACGGGCGGAACCACCTCCCGCCGCTTCCGCCGCTTCCGCCCGTCGGTGGGCCCCGCGCGTGGCCCTCGCACTCGGCGCTCTCGTGATCGCCGTCGTCGCCGTTCTCGCGGGGCGCGCGCGCCGGCAGCAGCCCGGCGCGCCGCTCCTCGCGGTCGGGGCCATCGCCGATTATCGGGGCACGGGGGAAAGCTCGGAGCCCCTCACCGACATGCTCGCCACCAACCTTGCGCGGGTGCCGGGGATCCAGGTGGTGAGCGGCGCGCGGCTCCTTGAGCTGCTCGCCCATCGCGGGGAGGCGCCCGATGCCTCCGGCTACGCTGCCGCGGCGCGGGAGGCCGGCGCCACCGACCTCATGGAGGGTGGCGTCCACACCATCGAAGGGGGACGCGTTCTCCTCGAGCTGCGCCGGGTCAACCTGGCAACCGGCACCGTCACCCGGGCCTACCGCCTCACCGGGGATGACGCCTTTGCGCTGGTGGAAGAGGCCACCGCGGAGATTGCCGCGAGCCTCGGGCGGAGCGGCACTGCGCTCGATCCCGCCGATATCAGCACGCGGTCGCTGGTGGCGTACCGCTTCTATGAGGAGGGCCTCCGGAGCTACGCGCACGGCGATTACCGCGGTGCCATCGGTCTGCTGGAGACCGCGCTCCGCGAGGACTCCGCCTTCGCCATGGCCGCGTACTACCGGCTGCGCGCGCGTGCCATCCTCAATCTCCGCCCCGATGCGAGCGAGCTCGCGGCGCTCGGTCGGCTCTCGGAAGGCGCGAGCGAGCGGGAGCGGCTTCAGATCCAGGGGTGGATCGCGTTCACGACCCAGTCTC
Organism: Gemmatimonadales bacterium; assembly: GCA_035765075.1. Taxonomy (GTDB): domain Bacteria; phylum Gemmatimonadota; class Gemmatimonadetes; order Gemmatimonadales; family GWC2-71-9; genus CAMLLJ01. The sequence goes on along the minus strand of DASTYH010000342.1, from coordinate 6,965 downwards.
CCGCCCTGGATGCGATCGCGGACACCCTCGCAATCCGGTATCCCGCCGAGGTCGAAGGGCAGTACCTCGCCGGTTTTGCCCGGATGGCCCGCGCCGATTTCGCGGAGGCGGTGCCTTATCTCGAGCGGGTGATCGCCCTCGACTCCTCCGCGCTCGCGGCGACGCGCGGGCCGTGCCTTGCGTGCGAGGCCATGCAGCTCCTCGGCTTCGCGCTCTTTGCGCTCGACTCGCTGCCGCGGGTGGAGGCGCTCGCTCGCGACTGGATTCGCCGCGATCCGGAGTCCGCCACGGCGTGGGCGCTCCTCGGGTCGGTGCAGGATGCCTCGGGGAACCATGAGGAGGCCATCGCCACGCGGCGGCGCGCCATGGCGAACGGCCCCTTCGACGTCTACGACGTCACCTATCCGGCGGCGGTGCGCATCCGGGCGGGCGACTTCGCGGGAGCGGACCGCACGGCGCGAGCGGCGCTCGACAACCCGCGCGACGAGGAAACGGCCTGGCAGGCGAAGTGGATCATCCTGCTCAGCCTTCGCTACCAGGCGCGGTGGCGGGAAGCCGACTCGCTCCTCGACGAGTGGCAGGCCTCGCTGACTCCCGCGGAGCGACAGGGAGAGCGGGGCAGGCTCCTCCGCACCTCGGAAGCGCTCGTCCGCTTCGAATCAGGAGCCGCGCGCGCCGCCGTCGCCATTCTCGACTCGGCAACCCGGCACCCCGAGGCCGCCGCCTCCCTCGGGGTCAAGGCGCGCTTCCTGACGCTCCAGTACGCGCTCCTCGCCGAGGCGGCGGAGCGGGCGGGCGATGCGGGGACCGTGGCCCGGGCCGCCGATTCGTCGGAAGCCTGGGCCGAGCGGAGTGGAAAGACGCGCGATCGAGGCATCGCCCGGCATGCGCGCGCCGTCGACCGGCTGATCCGGCGCGACACCGCCGCAGCGATGGCGGATTTTCAGGCGGCGATCTATTCCACCACGGTGGGCTACACCCGCACGAACGCCCGGCTCGGGGCGCTCTTCCTGGCGCGAGGCCGTGCGCGGGAGGCGGAGGCGCTCCTCCGTGCCGCGCTCAAGGGTTCGCTCGAGAGCGCCAATCTCTACGTCACCCATACCGAGCTCCACGAGCTGCTGGGCCGGGCCCATCAAATGCTGGGCCAGCGTGACAGCGCGCGGGCGCACTTCCGTTACGTCGCATCGGCGCTGGCCGGATCGGACCCCGGGGCCCGGCCGAGACTCGAGCGGGCGCGGGCCGTGCTGAAGCCGTGAAGGAGGGCGTTCGGCGCTCTCGACTTTATCGTGCGCCAGCGGCATCTTGGAGTATCCCTCGGGAAAATTCCACGCTACATCCAGAGAGTCCCGCATGACCGCATCGGCACGTGAGTGCCCGTCCTGTCACACGCCCCATCCCTCCGCGGCGCGGTTCGGCCCACGGTATGGTCATGCCGCCGCCCGTGAAGGGCGGCAGACGGTGAGGCGGGAACGGTGATCAACGAACGACTGGGCCAGTCGCTGTCGGAGCGGTACCGGATCGAGCGGGAGCTTGGCCAGGGCGGGATGGCCACGGTCTACCTGGCGGAGGACGTCCGCCACCACCGCAGAGTGGCGATCAAGGTCCTGCATCCCGAGCTCTCCGCGGTGATCGGCGCGGAGAGATTCCTCCGCGAGATCGAGCTCACCGCCAACCTGCAGCATCCCCATATCCTCCCGCTGTTCGATTCCGGCGACGCCGACGGACTCCTCTACTACGTGATGCCGTACGTCGACGGGGAGACGCTGCGGAGCCGGCTCGCGCGCGAGCGGCAGCTGCCCGTCGGTGACGCCCTGCGCATCGCCCGGGAGATCGCCGACGCGCTCGCGTATGCGCACCGCCTCGGCGTCATCCATCGCGACATCAAGCCGGAGAACGTCCTCCTTCAGGGGGGCCACGCGCTCGTCGCCGATTTCGGCATCGCCCTCGCCGTCCAGCAGGCGGGGGGCGAACGGATGACCCAATCCGGGATGAGCATCGGGACGCCCCAGTACATGGCCCCGGAACAGGCGATGGGCGACCGGGCGGCGGACCACCGCGTGGATATCTACGCCCTCGGCGCCATCACCTACGAGATGCTGGCCGGCGAGGCCCCGTTCACCGGTCCGTCGTCCCAGGCGATCGTGGCGAAGGTGATGACCGAGGACCCGAAGCCGCTCTCGCTCCAGCGCCGGAGCATTCCCGACGCGGTGGAGTCGGCGGTCCTCACCGCCCTGGAGAAGCTGCCGGCCGCCCGCTTCGGCCGCGCGGAGGAATTCGCTCGGGCGCTCGCCGCGGAGGAAGGGACTCCGGCCGCTGCGCGGTCGGCCCGCCGGGCAGCGGGAGCGCGCCGGACCGCGCGGACGATGGCGCTCGCGGCCGCCGGCGCGGTCGTGCTGACCCTTGCCGGGTATCTCCTCGGCCGCGCCGGAAGCTCCGGGGGCGCGCCCCTCTCGTTCGGCGTATCTACGCCGGTGACGTGGGATCACGGTCTCGAGGTGCATCCGGCGATTTCCCCGGATGGCCGGCTCGTTGCCTACGCGGCCGGCGTGACGGCCACCCGTCTCCGCGTCTTCGTCCGACCGGTGGCCGGCGGCCGCTCGGTGCCGCTGGTGGACGACTCGACCCAGACGCAGTCGTCCCCGCGCTGGTCCCCCGACGGCACGCGCGTCCTCTTCCTCGCGCGTGGCGGCGTCTTCAGCGCCCCGGCCTTCGGCGGGCCGCCCAGACAGGAGATCCCCGCCCAGCGCTCCGGCGACATCAACTGGGCGGCGTGGGCCCCCGATGGCTCGCGGCTCGCGTTCACCATCGGGGACTCCGTCTTCGTCCGCGCCACCGGCGGAGAGTCGCGCCTGGTGGCGGCCGCCCGCGAGCCGTCGCTCTGCAGCTGGTCGCCCGACGGGGGCGCGCTGGCGTGCGCCTCGGGCAACGTCCAGTATGCGGGGGCGAATCAGCAGTTCGGGAATCTCTCGCCCAGCCAGCTGCTCCTGGTGGACATCGCAAGCGGGTCGGTCGATACGCTCACCGATCGGGCGGCATCGAACCAGAGCCCGGTATGGCTCACCGACCGCCGCATTCTCTTCATTTCGAACCGCCACGGCCCGCGGGACCTTTACACCGTGGAAGTGGCGCGCTCGGGACGGGCGGGGGTCGTCCCCCCGCTTCGCGTCAGCACCGGGCTGGGTGCGCATTCGATCTCGCTGTCGGCCGACGGGACCCGGCTCGCGTTCGCGGCCTTCAGCGCGACGGCGAACGTCTGGGCGCTTCCGATCCCCGCGCGCGACGCGGTATCACCCTATTCCGCACACCCGGTCACCCACGGCAACCAGCTCGTCGAATCCTTCACCGTCTCCAGTGACGGACGGTGGCTCCTGTACGATTCGAATCTCGCGGGGAACGCGGACCTCTACCGGATTTCCACGACCGGCGGCGAGCCCGAGCGCCTCACCACGGATCCGAGCGACGATTTCTTCCCGGAGCTTTCGCCGGATGGGCGGGAAGTGGCCTTTCATTCCTGGCGCACCGGCAATCGCGATGTCTTCGTCCTGCCCCTCGATGGTGGCCCGGTCCAGCAGGTGACCGCCACCAGCCGGCAGGAAGTGGGGCCCAAATGGTCTCCCGACGGCTCGACCCTCATCTACTTCGAGTTCGAGGGGCCGCTGGACACGCTGGCGCGGGGGTCCATCTGGGTTTCCCGGCGGGAGGGAGAGTCGTGGGCGCAGCCGGAGCGACGGGTCGAGCGCGGAAACTGGGTGTCGTGGTCGCCGGACGGAAGCCGGATCGCCTATGCCGTGGGGAGCGTGGCCAGCCGGATCTTCGTCGCGCCTGCCGCCGGCGGAGCGTCGCGCCTCCTGTACGACGCCGAGGCGGCGAACGGGCCGCGGGTGGAGCAGCTCGACTGGAGCGCCGACGCCCGCACGATCTACTTCAAGAGTCACGATGCGGCAGGGCTCGCATCGATCTGGGCGCTGCCCTCCGCCGGGGGCGTTCCGCGGCTCGTGACGCACTTCAACGACCCTGCGCGCCCCTCCCCGCGATTCAACATGGCGGTCGGTCCCGACCACCTCTACTACTCGATCGATGAGCGGCAGAGCGACGTCTGGGTGATGGAAGTGGGCGGGGAGCCGTGAGCGGTGGGCGGTGAAAGGGTGCGGGAACCGGGAGCCGGAAACGGGGAGCGGTCGGAGTCGCTCCCCCGGCTGATCGGCGAACGCTACCGGATCGAGCGGCAGCTCGGGCAGGGCGGGATGGCCACCGTGTACCTCGCCGAGGATCTCCGCCACGAGCGCCATGTCGCCATCAAGGTGCTCAAGCCCGACCTCGCCGCGGTCATCGGCGCCGACCGCTTCATCCGCGAGATCAAGACGCTCGCCGTCCTCCAGCACCCCCACATCCTCGGCCTCATCGACTCCGGTGAGGTGGACGGCACCGCCTATTACGTGATGCCGTTCGTCGAGGGCGAGTCGCTCCGGGACCGGCTCGACCGCGAGAAGCAGCTCCCCATTGCCGACGCCCTCCGCATCGCCCGCGAGGTGGCGAGCGCCCTCGACTACGCGCACCGGCACGGCGTCATCCACCGCGACATCAAGCCCGAGAACATCCTCCTCCACGACGGCCAGGCGCTGGTGGCCGACTTCGGCATCGCGCTCGCGGTGTCGAGCGCCGGCGGCGCGAGGATGACGGACACCGGCATCACCCTCGGCACGCCGAGCTACATGTCGCCCGAACAGGCGATGGGGGAGCGGGAGATCACCGCCCGGTCCGATGTCTACGCCCTCGGCGTCGTGACGTACGAGATGCTCCTGGGGGAGGCGCCCTTCACGGGGCCCACGGCGCAGGCGGTGGTGGCGAAGGCGATGAGCGAAGCGCCCCGCCGTCCGACGACGATGCGGCGGAGCATCCCGCCGCACGTCGAGGATGCCGTGCTGACCGCCCTGGAAAAGCTCCCGGCGGATCGCTACGTGAGCGCGGCGGCCTTTGCGGAGCACCTGACGGGGTCCGAGGCGGTCGAGCACCGGGCCCGACGTCCCGTCGCCCGCACGCTCCGGCTCCCGCTCGTCGGCGGCGGGGCATTCCTTGCGGGCGCGGCGCTTGCCTGGCTGGTCCTTGCGGGGCGGGGCGAAGCGGGGTCGGTGCGTTTCGGTGCCGGTACGCGCCTCTCCTGGCAGCCCGGCCTCGAGCTGCAGCCGGCGATCTCTCCGGACGGAAAGCTCGTGGCGTACGGCGGGGGCACCGCTACGAGCACGAGAATCTTCGTGCGCCAGATCTCCGGAGGCCGGGTCGTTCCGCTCACGGGCGACTCGACCATCTCCCAATCGGCGCCCGCCTGGTCTCCCGACGGCACGCGAATCCTCTACCTGGCGGGCGGAGCGGTGTTCAGCGCGCCGTCCGCCGGCGGCCCTCCCCGCCAGGAGGTGCGAGTGCGCCCGGGCAATCCGATCACCTCGGCCGACTGGGCCCGGGACGGGACGACCATCGCCTTCGCCGCAGGCGATTCACTCTTCGTGCAGGCGGCAGGCGACACCGCGCGCTTCGTCGCCCGGGTCAGGAGCGCGAACAACTGCCGCTGGTCTCCCGACGCGAGCTCCATTGCGTGCGCATCGGGGAATGCGCTCTACGCCGCGGTCGGCCCGATGTTCGGGAACCTCGCCGCGAGCGCCATCGTGGAGGTCCCCGCGCGGGGCGGCCCGCTCCGGTACCTCACCGACCGTACCGCGCTCAACCAGACGCCGGTCTGGTCCCCCGACGGCAGCGTCGTGTACTTCGTCTCCAATCGGCATGGGCCGCTGGACATCTATGCCATCCAGGCGGGACGCACCGGAGGGATTCCCGTGCGCCTCACCACCGGGCTCGGGGCACATTCGATCTCCCTTGCCGCGGACGGGCGCCGGCTCGCCTATTCGATCCTCCGGGACGTCGGCAACATCTGGGCGATCCGACTCGCCGACCTTCCGCGCGGCATGGCCGCCGCCGAGCCGGTGACGCACGGCACTCAGCCGATCGACGCGTTCTCGGTGTCGCCCGACGGGCGCTGGGTCCTCTATTCGGCCGACCTGGCGGGGAACGGCGATCTCTACCGCGCGCCCGCCGCCGGCGGCGAGGTGGAGCGGCTCACGACCGATCCGAGCGGGGACTTTTCTCCCGACATGTCTCCCGGCCCGCGGGAGGAGATCGCCTTTCAGTCGTGGCGCCGGGGAACCCGCGATCTCTTCGTGATGCCGCTCGACGGTGGGGCGCTCGAGCTTGCCGCGTCCTCGGCGCGAGAGGAGGCGATGCCGCAATGGGCGCCCGACGGGCGCGCGCTCACCTTCATGTATTTCGACGCGGTGGGGGGCATCGGAATCGTCCGTCGCGAATCGGACGGGAGCTGGGCGCCCGCAGTCACCCGCCATGCTACGGGCCAGTGGCCGTCATGGTCGCCCGATGGGGGGGAGATCGTCTTCACGAGCGGCCTTGCCACGGGGTCGCTGCTCACGATGTCGGCCGACTCGGGGGCACCGGAAATGGTCATGGACGCGACCGCACCCGGCATGCCCCGCGCCGAGCAGCCGTTCTACAGTCCCGACGGACGGTCGATCCTCTTCACGAGTCACGACGCGCGCGGAACGGGTTCCATCTGGAGCATACCCGTGACGGGAGGAACCCCGCGTCGCCTCATCGAGTTCAGCGATCCCGAGCGCCCCGTCTATCGTCCCTACTGGGCCCTCGGCCCCGATCGCCTCTACGTCATCGTGCAGGAGCAGCAGAGCGAGACGTGGGTGATGGAAGTGGTCGCGGGTCGCTAGGCGCTGGTCGCTGGTCGGTGGACACTGGACGCTGGCGGGACTTCGCGTTAAATCCACTCCGCGGCTGCCCACCGTCCAGCAGCCAGCAACCAGCGACCAGCGACTAGTCAGGACCCGCCTCCCGCCGTACGTTAGGGAAGAAGGTCTCCCGTACCGTCAGGATTGCGGGGTCGAGCATGACGA
>DASTYH010000341.1:0-2807 GCA_035765075.1 Gemmatimonadales bacterium | reverse complement strand
CCGCGGCGTCGGGCGTCCGTATCGACGTCACGGTGGATCGGGTGCCGACGTCCGGTCCCGCCGTCGAGGCCGCGCTCGCCCGGGCCGAGGAGCCGGCGCGCTTCGCGGCGGAAGGCGGGGAGGACTACGAGCTCCTCGTCGGGCTGCCGGAGTCGTTCGCCGAGGCGGACGTGCGGGCGTTCGAGCGAGCGACCGGCCTTGCCCTCACGCGCGTCGGCACGGCGCGGCGCGGCAGCGGCGTGCAGCTGCTTCTCCGTGGCGAGCGGATCTCCCTTCGCGGATACGACCATTTCCGATGATCGGCGTCCTGCGCTATGTCCTCGCGCTCGGCATCTGCACCGGCATCCACGGCGGCCGCGTCATCCTGGCATCGCTCCTCCGCCTTCCGGGTCGCCCCGGCGGCGTCTACGACCGGGCGCCGCGGGACTGGGCCCGGCAGCTCATCCGGGCGACGGGTCTTCCGGTCCGCGTGACCGGCCTCGACCGGCTCGACCCCGCGGTGCCCTGCGTCTACGCCTGCAATCACACCTCGTTCGTGGACATCTGGGCCCTCCTCGCCACGCTGCCGGGCTCGGTGCGATTCGTTGCCAAGCGGGAGCTCCTCTCGGTCCCGTTCTTCGGGTGGGCGCTCAAGGCGAGCGGACAGATCCCGATCGACCGGCGGAACCTCCGCGACGCCTTCGCCGCCTACGACGAGGCCGCGCGGGTCATTCAGGGCGGCACCTCGGCGATCGTCTTCGTCGAAGGGACCCGCAGCAGGGACGGCTCGCTCGCGGAATTCAAGAAGGGCCCGTTCGTCCTTGCGATCCGCGCCGGGGCGCCCGTCGTGCCGGTGCACGTGGCCAACGGGCGCGCGGCGCTTCCCCCCGGCGGATGGCGGGTCCGGCGCGTCCCGGTCACCGTCAGCATCGGCGCCCCGATCCCCACGGCCGGCCTCGGCTTCGACGACCGCGATGCGATTCTCGCCCAGGCGCGCAGCGCCATGCAGCGGCTGCGCGACGGCGTTGACGTGGTCGGAAGCGGCGGCTAGAGTTTCGGCTCCGCTCACCCTCACACTCCAGTGAAAGCGACATGAGCACCATCATCGAAGTGCACGGACGGGAGATCCTCGACAGCCGCGGCAACCCGACCGTGGAGGCGGAGGTGGTGCTCGCGAGCGGCGCCTCGGGCCGGGCCGCCGTGCCCAGCGGGGCGTCCACCGGGGAACACGAGGCGGTCGAGCTCCGCGATGGCGACTCGTCCCGCTTCGGCGGAAAGGGTGTGCAGCAGGCGGTGCGGAACGTGAACGAGGTGCTGGGGCCCCGCCTCGAGGGAATGGCGGCCACCGACCAGATCGCGGTGGATGCCGAGATGATGGATGCGGACGGGACGCCCAACAAGGGGAAACTCGGCGCCAACGCGCTCCTCGCCGTCTCGCTCGCGGTGGCCCGGGCGGCGGCGCAGGATTGCGGGCTGCCGCTGTACCGCTATCTGGGCGGGCCGATGGCGCGGGTGCTTCCCGTGCCCATGATGAACATCCTCAACGGCGGCGCCCACGCCTCGAACAACGTGGATGCCCAGGAGTTCATGGTCGTTCCCGTCGGCGCCGACAACTTTCCCGACGCGCTCCGGATGGGGGTCGAAGTCTTCCATGCGCTCAAGAAGGTGCTGGGCAAGGCCGGCCTCTCCACCGCCGTCGGCGATGAAGGGGGCTTCGCCCCGATGCTTCCATCGAACGAGGCGGCGCTCGATGTCGTGATGCGCGCGATCGAGGGCGCGGGCTACGTGCCGGGACAGGACATCGCCATCACGCTCGACGTGGCGGCCTCCGAGCTGTATCAGGAGGGAGCCTACGTCTTCAAGAAGGGCGACGGCTCCCGCCGCAGTTCGGCCGAAATGATCGATCTCTACGAGGAGTGGGTGCGGAAGTACCCCATCGTCTCGATCGAGGACGGACTCGCCGAAGGGGACTGGGAGGGGTGGGGGGCGCTCACCGAGCGGCTCCACGAGCGGACCCAGCTGGTGGGCGACGACCTCTTCTGCACGAACGTGGATCTGCTGGGCCGCGGGATCGAGCAGGGAGTGGCCAACGCCATCCTGATCAAGGTGAACCAGATCGGCACCCTCACCGAAACGCTCCAGTGCATCGAGCTCGCGCGGAGCCACGGGTACAACAGCGTGATCTCCCACCGCTCGGGAGAAACCGAGGACACCTTCATTGCCGATCTCGCGGTGGCCACCGGCGCCGGGCAGATCAAGACCGGGAGCGCGAGCCGCACCGACCGCACCGCCAAGTACAATCAGCTGCTGCGCATCAACGAAGAGCTGGGCGAGCTGGCGCACTACCCCGGCCGGGACATGTACTCGCTGTGAGCCGGGCGGGGTGGGCCGCGGTGGTGGTGCTCCTCCTCCTCGCGTTCCTCGCGGTGCAGGGCGGGGAATACACCACCGGGGACTACTTCGAGCTCAAGCGCCGGCTCGCGGTGGCCGAGCAGGAGGCGGCGCGGCTCGCGGCCGCGGTCGATTCCCTCAAGCGGATGGAGAAGGCGGTGCTCACCGATCCGGCGGTCCAGGAACGGATTGCCCGGGAGGAATTCGGGATGATCCGGAGCGGCGAGTACCTCTACAAGGTCACCGAGCCGGAGCCTTGACGCTCGCCGGGACGATTGGGTAGGATTGCCCTCCGTTCCGGCAGGGTAGCTCAGCTGGTTAGAGCACGGCACTCATAATGCCGGGGTCGCGGGTTCGAGTCCCGCCCCTGCTATGGTACAGGACAACGATTTACACTGAACACCTCTAGCGTTACTCGAAGTCATTGCAGTCCCCCC
>DASTYH010000340.1:0-2651 GCA_035765075.1 Gemmatimonadales bacterium | reverse complement strand
CCGCGGGTGCTCGATTTCGCCGAATCGCTCCCCACGCGCGTGGTCAGCCGAGTGGCGGAGCTCGACCGGATCGCGGCCGCGGCGGCCGAGAACTGGCGGATGAGCCGCATTGCCGTGGTGGAGCGGAATATCCTGAGGATTGCGATCGCGGAGCTCACGGAGGGGATTGTGCCCCCGCGCGTGGCGATCGACGAGGCAGTGCAGCTGGCCCACTGGTTCGGCGGGGCTCGCGCGCCGGCGTTCGTGAACGGCGTGCTCGATCGCGTCGCCCGGACGCTGGGCCGCCTCTGATGCGCCGCGCCGCGTGAAGATCCTCCTCGTCAACTGGCTCGATCACGGAAACCCGCAGGGCGGGGGGGCCGAGATCCACCTCTTCGAGCTCTTCAGCCGGCTCGCCGGGTGGGGCCACCAGGTTCGGCTGGTCTGCTCCGGGTGGCATGGCGGCGCCGCGCGCCAGCTCGTCGAGGGAATCGACGTGACCCGGGTGAGCACGCGCTACGGGTTCGTCCTTGCGGGACGCCGCGCCGTTCGGCGGGCGCTCGCGGAAGAGACGCCCGACATCGTAGTGGAGGACATCAACAAGGTCCCGCTCTTCGTCGGCAACCTCACCGATCGCCCGCTCTGCGCCATCGTGCCGCATCTCTTCGGCGCCACCGCCTTCCAGGAGGCGGCCTGGCCGATGGCCGCCGCCGTCTGGCTCGCGGAGCGGCCGCTCGCGCGGGCCTACGCGCGAGCGGGGTTTCACGCGATCAGCCAGAGCACGCGGGACGATCTGGTGGCGCGCGGGGTGCGGCCGGAATGCATCCGTGTCATCTATCCGGGCGTGGATTCGGAGCACTTCACTCCCGATCCCGGTGTGGCGCGTACCGACCCCCCTTCGTTCCTGTACGTCGGGCGGCTCCGGCGCTACAAGGGCGTGGACATCGCGATCCGCGCGCTGGCCCGCGCCCGCGCCCGGCGGTCCGACATCCGGCTGGACATCGCGGGAACGGGGGACACCCGCCCGACGCTCGAGCGCCTGGCGCGGGAGCTGGGCGTGGCCGACGCCGTGACCTTTCACGGATTCGTCACGGAGGCCCGGAAGGTGGCCCTGTTGCGGGCGACCTGGGCCAACATATTTCCTTCACCGAAGGAGGGCTGGGGGATCACGGTGATGGAGGCCGCCGCGTGCGGAACGCCGTCGCTCGCCTCGGACAGCCCCGGCCTGCAGGACTCCGTGCGCCATGGGCAGACGGGATACCTCGTCCCGCACGGCGACGCCGACGCCCTGGCCGAGCGGATGCTGGAGCTTGCCGGCGACGCGGCGCTCACCGCCCGTCTCGGCGCGGCCGCCCGCGCCTTTGCCGAGACCCTCACCTGGGACCGGGCGGCACGCGAGACGGAGCGGCATCTGGAGGACATCATCAACGGCTCGGCCTGCGGCTGAGCGGGAGGCAGGGAATGGAGACGATCATCACGGCCCGTCATTGTGAGGTGTCCGAGTCGCTGCGCGAGCGCGCGAGCACCGTTGCCGATCGGATGGAATCCATCGCCCCGCGCGCCGTCGGCGCCACCGTGGTATTCGACATGGATGGCGTGAAGGCCACTGCGGAGGTTCGGCTCCATGTCGGCGGCGGGGAGACCCTCGTAGCCGGCGGGGAGGGCGCCGATCACCTGACCGCCCTCGACCGGGCGGAGGAGCGGATGCGGCGGCAGCTGACGCGCTCGTCCGGCCGGTACAAGACCGCCCGTCACGCGCCGGCCGACTCCTCGCAGTCCTGATGCTTCGTCTCCGCGATCTCCTGATGCGCCGCGGCAATCCGCTGCAGGTCGAGTCCCTCACCGGGGAGCTCGGCCTGGACCGGCCGCTTCCCGAAGCCGAGATCGCGAGCCCCGGGCTGGTGCTCGCGGGCTTCACCGATCGCTTTGCCCCGGGCCGGCTCCACGTCTTCGGCGAGACCGAGATCACCTATCTCGGAACCCTCACCCCCGCGGCACGGCGCGCGACCCTGGAGACCTTCTTCGGCTTCGATCTTCCCTGCGTCTTCGTCACCAAGGCGCAGGAGGTGCCCGCCGAGATGCTCGAGCTGGCCGAAGCGCGCGGGATCCCGGTCGTCCGCTCGCGGCTCAAGACCGCCGAGTTCTACCGGGTCATCAAGCCACTGATCGAGGACGCCTTCGCGCCGCGGACCACGCTGCACGGGTCTCTCGCCGACGTCTACGGAGTGGGACTCCTCTTCATCGGCCGTTCCGGCATCGGGAAGAGCGAATGCGTGCTCGACCTGGTCGAGCGGGGCCACCGCCTCGTGGCGGACGACGTGGTGCAGGTCACCCGCAAGCGATCCGATGTGCTGATCGGGCAGGGGCACGAGCTCGCGGCGCACCACATGGAGATCCGGGGAATCGGCCTCGTCGACATTCCGGCACTCTTCGGCATCCGCGCCGTGCGCCAGCAGAAGCGCATCGAAGTGGTCGTGCAGCTCGAGGACTGGGAGACGGCCCGGGACTCGGACCGGACCGGGCTCGTGCGGCAGGAAACGGAGATTCTCGGCGTCGCCGTGCCGCGCGTGATCGTCGCGCTCAATCCCGGAAAGAACATCACCGTCATCTCGGAAGTGGTGGCGATGATGCACCTCCTGCGTTACTCCGGCATCGACGTCGCCGCCGCATTC
>DASTYH010000339.1:0-2350 GCA_035765075.1 Gemmatimonadales bacterium | reverse complement strand
GGAGCTCGAGCGCGCGGAGGGCGGCCCGGACGGCGCCCTCGGTGTCCGCCGCACGGGCCAGCCGCTCATGGAGGCGCGGATCGATGGCCCGCCCCGGCTCGAGGCGTTCCGCCGTCACCACCGCCCGCGCCACCGTGTAGTACGGGCGGTCGGCGACGTGGATCCGCACCGAGCCCGGACGGCGCGGATCCGGCGCGAGCGCCGTGATGGCGCCCGCGGGGCATTCGGTGCTACTCGCCGTCATCCTCGGCGCCGACCGCGGCGGGCGTTGCCGCGCCGCCCTTCATGCCGAGCAGTTCCTTGACCTTCCCCTCGACCTCGAGCATGAGCGCCGGATTGTCCCGGAGGAAGAGCTTGGCGTTCTCCCGACCCTGCCCGATCCGCTGGTCGCCGTACGAGTACCAGGCACCCGACTTCTGGATGATGTTGGCTTCCGCCGCGAGATCCACGAGCAGCGACGTATGGCTGATGCCCTCGTCGAACATCACGTCAAACTCCGCCTGGCGGAACGGGGGCGCCACCTTGTTCTTGACGACCTTGACCCGGACGTGATTGCCCACGACGGTCTCCCGCTCCTTGACCGGACCGATGCGGCGGATGTCGAGCCGGAGCGAGGCGTAGAACTTGAGCGCCTTGCCGCCGGTGGTGGTCTCGGGGTTGCCGAACATCACGCCGATCTTCTCGCGCAGCTGGTTGATGAAGACGACGGCGCAGTTGGAGCGGTTGATGGCGCCCGCGAGCTTGCGGAGCGCCTGGCTCATGAGCCGCGCCTGCAGGCCGACGTGGCTGTCGCCCATCTCCCCCTCGATCTCCGCCTTGGGGACGAGCGCCGCCACCGAGTCCACCACCACCAGGTCCACGGCGCCGGAGCGGACCAGGATCTCGACGATCTCGAGCGCCTGCTCGCCGGTGTCCGGCTGGGAGACGAGAAGGTCTTCGACGTTGACGCCGAGCTTCCGGGCGTACTCCACGTCGAGGGCGTGCTCCGCGTCCACGTAGGCGGCGACACCGCCCAGCTTCTGCACGTTGGCGGCGAGATGCAGCGTGAGCGTGGTCTTGCCCGACGATTCCGGCCCGTAGATCTCGGTGATCCGGCCGCGGGGAACCCCGCCGATGCCGATGGCGGCATCGAGGTTGATGGCGCCCGTGGGGATGATGCCGATCCGCTCCCGCGGGGTGTCGGCGCCCATCCGCATGATCGAGCCCTTGCCCAGCTGCTTCTCGATCTGGGAGATGGCGAGGGTGAGGGCCTTCTTGCGGTCGGCGCCGGCCCGGCTTTCGTCAGCCATGAATGCCTCAACAAGTTATGAAGTGACTGATTTTGCTACACAGGAGAAGTGGAGACCCAAGCTAATACCGAAATCTTACCGAAGCAATAGCTGCTATGTGACCAGTTTTCGGTCACCGTGACATCCACGCTCCCGGGCGCCACGCATCGGCCACATGCTCGATCCGCGGGGGTCCGTCCCGCCCCGCATCCACCGCCACCAGGTCGAACCGGTACTCGTCCGTCGGCCGTCCGTTCCGGAGGATCCAGAGCGCCGCCACGCGGGCAATGTCCCGCTGCTTCCGGAGACCCACCGCCTCGAGCGCCGAGCCGCACGCTCCCGAACGCCGGGTCTTCACCTCGACGAAAGCCACGACCCGCCCGCGCCGCACCACCAGGTCCACGTCGTGCCGGCCCAGCTTGAACCGGTGCGCCTCCACCGCCCAGCCGCACGCGGTGAGGTATCCGAGCGCGAGCCGTTCCCCCTCGAGCCCGAGCAGCTGGCGCTCGTCTTCCCACTCCGCGGTGGGCGTGAATCGCCGTGTCTTCATGGACTGACGATAGGCCGAACCGGGAGGGGCCGGGCAACCCTGCCAGTGCGAGCGGGTGCGGGATGACGCGAAGCCGGTTGCGCGGGACCGGGGCGACCCTACGTTGGATGGATCCTCCCACCGATGAGCCCGATGCGCGCACCAGCGCTCCTCCTTGCCTCGCTCCTCCTTGCAGCTGCCGCTGCGTGCGAGAGCGCCGGCCCATCCGGGGACGAGCTCACCATCACGGTGACCGGAGAGGCCTCGCTCATTGCGATCGGCGGGACCGTCCAGCTCACCGCCACCGCCCGCGACGGGGAAGGCGCGGTGGTCCAGGGGCTCACCTTCGAGTGGAATACCTCCAACCCTGCGGTGGCTACGGTCTCCTCCTCCGGCCTCGTCACCGGGGCGGCGGGGGGAACGGCGCTGATTACGGCGGGGTGGCGCGGCAGTGCGGGAACGAAGAGCATCTCGGTGATCCCCGCCGCCGGCGCCGGCGTCGGGTCGGTCGTCCTGACGGCCGCCGAGCCCCTGCTCGCCCCGGGCGAGACCG
>DASTYH010000338.1:0-2789 GCA_035765075.1 Gemmatimonadales bacterium | reverse complement strand
CGCGGGCTGTCCAGCCAGTTTTCCGCCTTCGAATAGCGCACCGAGTCGCCCGCCGGGTCCCACTCCGCCTTCGGGTCGAGGTCGATCAGGTCCTGGATCCCGAAGTACGAGGGTCCGACCATGTTGCCCGTCTTGATCTCGTAGTCCACGCCGAGCAGCACGAGCGAGTTGTTGCAGGAGCAGATATTCTGGCTGTACGGCGCCGCGCCCTCCTCGCCGCCGCTTCCGCCGATGCCGCAGTTCGCTTCCTGGGTCGGATCTTCCGGCATCACCCAGGGGTAGAAGATGCCCGGGTAGATGATCCCCGTCTCGTTCGGGTCCTGGGGCTTGATGTGGATCTGCCGCCCCTTGTCGCCGATGAAGGTGTCGCCGAGGTCGTCGGGGGACTCGTCCCGCCAGTGGGAGCCGTACCCGGTGTCGTCGATGTTCCCGTACTGCACCGGATCGCCCTGGTAGGGCTTGTACTCGTCCACCGCGGGATCGTATTCCCACTCCTCCCCTTCATCCCAGAGCCGGTCGCCGTCGACGTCGTCGTCCACGTCCTGCCACATGTCGGGCAGGGCGAACGGCTTCACGCACTTGGTGCCGTTCGAGTTGACCGCTTCGGCCGCCGCCTTGGCGCTGACCGTGGCCAGGGACTGCCCCATGATCCGGCCGAAGAAGGTCCCGATGTTCTGCCGCCGGATGATCGCCCGGACCTTGAAGCTGTCCGGAATGATGATGATCACCGCCTCCTTCGACTCCACGATCCAGCGCGTGCCGTCCACCGTGGTGCCGAGCCCGGTCGTGTCCACGTCCACCCGGGTGGCGCCGACGTAGTTGCTGTCGGCGAACTCGAGCGCCCGCTCCCGCGCCGCGGGAAGCTGGTCCAGCGCCACGTTCTCGTCGATGAAGGCGCTCGCGCCCGCCAGCGCCGCGGCATCGGCGGTACGCTGGGCGTCGCTCCGCGCCTTCATGAGCATGCTCAGGTCAACCGCGAGCGCCCCCATCCCGAGGAGCGCGGTCAGGGAGACCGCCACCAGCGCGATCGTGGCGCCCCGCTCGTTCCGCCAGCCGAACAGTCGAGCTCTCATACCGCCCCTCTTTCTGTAACTGCCGTCTGAACTACCGCTGCGTCGCACCCGGGGCCGGCGCGGGCGCCGCGCCCTGCACCGGCTCGGTGATGAACCCGTCCATCTTCCAGTCCCGCGTCGGCTCGCCCGTCGGCATCGGCGCCGGCGTCTCGTTGGCCGTCACCAGCCGCGGGGTAATGAGCACCAGCAGCTCCGTCTTCCGCTGGCGCCACGCCCGCGACTTGAAGAGCTCCCCGATCAGGGGAATATCGCCCAGGATCGGGATCTTTGTCACGTTGTTCACGAGGTTGTTGTCCACCAGCCCGGCGATGGCCAGGTACTGGCCCTCCCGGAGCTCCACCTCGGTCTCGGCGCGCCGGGTGAGGATCGTGGGGATCTCGAAGCCGGCGATGACGAGGCCGTTGGCGAAGTCGAGCGACGACACTTCCGGCTCCAGCTTGAGCCGGATGGCGCCGCTCCGGAGGATCGTCGGCGTGAAGCGGAGCTTGATGCCGAACTCCCGGAAGACGATCGTCACGGCGTTGGCGTTGTTGGCCGCCTGGAGCGTCGGGAAGGGGAACTCGCCGCCCGCCAGGAAGTACGCCTCCTTGCCCGGGAGCGTCATCAGGTTCGGCTCCGCCAGGCTCCGGAAGTCGCCCTTCGACTTGGCGTACTGGATCAGCGCCGAGATGTTGGCGTTCGGGTTGCTGAGCGCAAAGGCGATGGTGGCGTCCGCCGAGGGAGAGGTCTCCCCCAGCCAGTTGCCGTCGTCGTCGATCTTGTGCGGGTTGAGCGTCGAGAGGTTGGCCGCCCAGTCCTTGAGCGCCGACCGGCTGATCTCGGCAAAGCGCACCTGCAGCATCACCTGCACCGCCGGCGGCGTGTAGAGATTGTCGATGACCGTGGCGCCGGTGGTGGCTGCGATCTCGGCCGCGCGCGTCGCGGAGACGGCGTTCTTGACCGAACCGGAGAGCGTCACCGTGTTGCCGCTCGACGAGACCTGGATGTCCTCGTCCGGCATGACCGCCTTGATGAAGCGCTGGAGCGCCGGCGCGTCCGCCGTGACCTCGATCGAATAGACCTTCGGCGTCCCCCCCGCGTCCCAGAGGAGGAGGGTGGTGGTTCCGAGGGTCTTGCCGTTGATCACCGCCTCGGTGGGCGAGACGACGCTCGCGTCCGCCACGGCGGGGTCACCGATCGTCATCCGGACGATGGGCGTCGGGTTCACGAGGAGCGCGGAGGCGCCCCGGCCCACGGTGATGACCTGCTGCGGCTGGGAGACGACGCGCTGCGCCTCCGCGGTGCGCGGCAGGAGGAGGGCGGCGAGCGCCACGCCGAGAACGCGCGGCAGGTGGCGGCGGACCGGACCAACCGGGGCTCGTGTCACAGATGGCTCTCGTCAGTATGGAGGATGGAGGCGCGGGCGCCTAGAAGCGCTCGAGCGATCGGACGCCGCCGCGATAGACCTCGACCGTGGTGCGCTCCGGCGTCGCCGCCGGCGTCCGGCGCGGGGTGGCCCGGCGGGGAGCGACGGGTCCGCGCACGCTGCCGAGGAGGGCGCTCACGCGGGTCCCGTTGGTGCGGGTGGACGTCGTGTCCATCGTGTTCCGGAGCGCCAGCTGGATCCGCCCCTGCTGCGAGGCGAGCGCCAGCGTCTCCGCCTGCTCCGGGCTCACGAGGAAGGTGACCACCCCCACCGGGAGCGGCTTCCCTTCCTTGTCCTGCTGGATCGTCTGG
>DASTYH010000337.1:0-5407 GCA_035765075.1 Gemmatimonadales bacterium | reverse complement strand
GATGCGCATGGCCTCCAGCATCGTCACGGTGCCCGTCGCGTTGTCGGTCGCGCCCGAGGAGCCGTCCCACGAGTCGAAGTGCGCCGAGAGCATGACGTACTCGTCCGGCTTCCCGGTACCGGGGATCGTCGCGATGGTGTTGAAGACCGGCACTTCACCCAGCGCGCGCGCCTCGGCCCGGAGCCGGAGCGTGGGACCCTGCCGGTTCTCGGTGAGCCGCCACAGAAGCCCGTAGTCCTCGCAGCTCACGTCCACCACCGGCACCCGCGCGACCCTCGTGCCGAAGATCTTCTGCACTCCCCAGCCGTTCGACCAGAGCGAGGTGAGGATGCCCCGCGCGCCCGCGGCGGCAATGGCCTCGTGCATCTCCGCCGTCTCGAGCCCGGTCCGCCGCATGCGCTCCGTCCAGGCGGTGCGCTGTGCCTCCCGCTCCCGCGTGAGCTTCCCGTACGTCGAATCGGTGGCGAATTCCTTGAGGTTCGCGTCGGTCCGGCAGGTCATCTGCGGCATCGACGCCAGCACGAACTTGCCGCGCACCGACGGGAGCCACGCCTGGAAGGCCGCGGAATCGGCCGCGTCGGGGAGGGCCACGGTCCCCGCCTCGACCGCGCGGCCTCCCGTCCCCGCGCTCCACGCGAGCATCATCGCCTCGAGGGAGCGCACGCGCGGGGTCAGCAGGTCGAGGTGGGTTACTCCGCGGTCCCAGCCGCGCCAGGTCCCGTACTGCTCGTTGCGCGCCTCGATTCCCCAGGACCGGTACATCGCGACGAGCCAGTCGTTGCCCGCCTTGTGACCCGGCGAGCCGTTGAGCCGCGGGCCGATCGAATCGGTGAGGGTCTGGGCCAGCGACCAGGTTCGGGAGCTGTCCATGCCGAGCGTCCACATCCGCTGGAGCGTCGAATCGGCCACCGGGAAGGTCTGCGCCGCGAGCGGAGCCGCGGACGCGAGCGCGACAGCCGCCAGAAGGGCGCCGCGTCGGATCACACCGGGCATTCGTCACCTCGAAGTTGAACGGAAGGATGCGGGTGGAAGATACTCGCGCTAAGTTCCGCGCACTGCTCACCTGCCGGAGACGTCGTGTCGCGCAATCTCGTCGTGCTCGTTCTCGCCCTCGCGGCCGCCTGCGCCGATCGTGGCGCCGACCACCCCTTCAGCTGGCGCGGGGTCTCCGCGGGGATGCCGCTGGCCGGATTCCGCCTGGCCGCCGCGGGGGCCGGAGGTCTCGAGTGCAGGCCGCTCGTGGTCGTCGGGATGCCCGCGGACCTGCTCTGCTATTCACCGGATACCGCCACCGCCCTGGTTCGCTTCACCGGCGCCGTCGATACGGGCGACAGCACCGTGGCGTACGTGGCGGTGCGCGAGGCGCTGACCACGCCCCAGGCCTACGGCCGCCTCGACCGCGAGTGGGGCGCCCCCGATACCACGATCGGTACCGCACGCCGCTGGGTGCGCGGCCGGTGGACCGTGACCGCCGATACCGCGGTGGACATTCTCACCATCTGGCTGGCCGATACCGCTACCGACCGCCTCGTCGCCATGGCCACCGCGCGGGAGCTCCGGGGCGGGCCGGCCGACACGATGCCGGTCTTCAACGACGACGTCGCCGTGATCGACTCGCTCCTCGGCGACTCGGTGGGGCGCCCTGCCCCGGTCGCGGCCCGCTCGCTCGGCGAGAAGCCCGCGGTCATTGCGTGCTCCGCGGTGCAGCCGCCTGACGCGCTCGCCGAGCGTGAGGGCGCCGTCATCGTGGCCTATATCGTGGATACGCTCGGCCGCGTGGAACCGGCGAGCGTCAGGATCATCCAGGCGAGCCACGCCGGACTCATCCCCGCCGCGATCTCCTCGGTCCGGAGCTGTCGGCTCGATCCCGGGCGCCGGGATGGCCGCCCCGTCCGGACCGTGCTGCAGCAGCGGGTGACGTTCACCCCCCGGGCCGCTCCATGAGGCGCACGGCCTCGCGCAGCTGAGCCACGGTGTGCGGCGGGCCGTGGACCGGAATGATCCGCTCCACGGCGAGCCCGGACCGATCCAGCCACTCGAGGAAATGGCGGGTCGTGAGGGTCCCGGCCCGCAACCGACCGCTCGCCGGCAGGTTGAGCAGGTCGCCCTGGACCAGCAGCCGCTCCGCCGGCAGATAGACCACCAGCATCTCGTCGGCGTGCGGGCTCGGCCCGATGTCGATCACGTCGACGCGCCGGCTCCCGTCCGCGAAGACGCGGCGCTTTCCCGTCACGAGCTCGAGGCGCAGCGGGGCCCGCACGCGCGCCTGCGCGTCGGGAGCGATCGTGAAGGTGCCGCGCGCCATCCGCTCGAAGAATTCCCGGTTGCCGGGCGTCGTGACGACCGCCACGCTCTCGGCGATGAACTCGCGAATTCCGCCCGTGTGGTCGTCGTGATGATGCGTCGCCACGACGTAGCGGACCCGCTTGCCCGGCGCCGCGCGCCGCAGGATGTCGAGCGTCCGCCGGCTCGCCGCGCTCGACCCGTAGGCTTCCACCACCAGCAGGTGATCCTCGAACGCCACGGCGAGGGAGTTGTTCCCGCCGGCCACCCCCTGCACGAGCCATACGCCCGGCGCCAGCAAGACCAGCGCGGTGTCCGCCGGCACCGTCCCGTCCTCGACGAAGCCCGCCGGCCGCACGAAGAACGAATCCGGAATCGCTTCATCCACCGCGATATCGAGCAGTCGCAGGTCCTCGGCGACGTCTCCCGCGCGGCGGGAGACCCGGCGGGCCGGAAGTGGAATTCCCGCCACCGGCCGATACTCCGAGAATTCGATGTCGAAGGTCGCATCACCGGTCTGCGGATCGGTGGCCAGCTGCTCGACCTTCGACAGCAGGCGGGAGCGCCGGTCCACGTGCAGCGCGACCTGCGCCCCGCCATCGGGCAGCGAATAGAGGATGACGTCGTGCGGGCGCCCGTCGTGGCGGGAGGTGCCCAGATAGCGGAGCGTCGCGATGCGATCGCGGGCGGCGAGGAGGTGGCCCGGCGGAAGGTACCGGTTGAGGCCGCGGCGCGCGCTGCCGCTGGAGTCGTTGCGGGCGAACCAGCTCTGCTGGGTGTAGTTCGCCGTCCAGCTTTCCGAGGCGCTGAAGAGGTGGCGCGAGTGGTTGTGGAAGCCGCCGGGAAACTCGCTGCGGCTGTCCCAGAGCGATCGCTCGCCGGCAAAGTCGAAGATGAAGCGGCCACTCGCCGGGGTCACGGTCCACGGCGGCCGCACGGCCGGGCTCTGATTCCGCCAATGGCTGGCGCCCTCGTACCGCAGCTGGATCGATCGGAGCGCCCTCAGGCGGGCTGCGCCGCCGTGCGCCTCCAGCGCCGAGTCGAACACGGCGCGTGCCTGGCGATAGGAGTCGAGTGTGGCCGAGATCGTCCCCTGGGCTGCGAGCGGGTCCGGAACCAGCAGACCTGCGAGGAGGAGCCAACGGATTCGCATGGGATGACGGGATGGAGTGGGCACGACCGCTGCTGCCGGAACCCTGACGGGGCGCGCGTCGGAGAGTTTCACGTTCCGGCCGGGCGCGCCGTTCCCGCCCGATAGGCCGCCCGCACGAGCTCCTGAAAGTGGTGCACGCCGGCTTCATACTTCACCGAGAACCGTCCGCGATCGTACGCCCGCGAGGCGAGCCCCTCCTGCACCCGCTCGCAGATCCCGATGTCCTCCTGCTGCACCGCGTCGCTGTACGCCACATCCTCCTCGATCCGGCGCGACGCGCCGGCCCCGGAGACATCGTCGTAGAAATACTGGAACACGACGCGGCAGCGGTCATGCCCGAGGGGAAGGACGAGGTTGGTCTGCAGCCGCCCGGGGAGGATGTTCAGCATGAAGTTGGGGAAGATGCAGTAGTAGAACGCCTCGCCACCCCCGTCCCGGCTGTAGAGATTGTCCCCGGTGAGCGGGCTGTGCTGCAGGGAATACCACTCGTAGACCTCGGTGACATAGCGGGAATAATCGTAGAGCTTCGCGAGCTCCGGGTGCACGTACGGGACGTGATATCCCTCGAGGAAGTTGTCCACGTACACCTTCCAGTTGCAGCGCACCTCGTACACCGCGCGCCGGGCGAAGTGGAGCGCGCCGAGGCGGATCGGCGCGATCCGGGCGGCGATCCCCGCTACGAATGACTCGAGCGGCGCCGCGCCGGCATCGAGATTCACGAACACCAGCCCCTCCCACGTCTCCACCCGGATCGGGATCAGCCCGAAATCCTTCCGATCGAAGAGCTCCGTGCGATCCATGGCCGGCACGCCGCGCAGCGTGCCGTCGAGGAGGTAGGTCCATCCGTGGTACTTGCACTGGAGCGCGTTGGCGCATCCATCCTCCAGCGCGAGCGGCCCGCCGCGATGGCGGCAGACGTTGAAGAAGGCCCGCAGGATGCCGTCCTTCCCGCGGACCACGATCACCGGCTCCCCCGCGATGGAGGCGATGAAGTGCTCGCCGGGGCGCGCCACCTGGCCCGCGTGGCCGATGCCCTGCCAGGTGCGGGCAAAGATCCACTCCCGCTCCGGGTGCTCGAATCGCGGATCGGTGTACCACGCGCTCGGGATCGTTTCCGCCCGCGCGAGCGGCGCCGGAGCGAGATCGGCCGGCGGAATCGGCGGATAAGGAGAGCCGGTCATGTCGCCAATCATACGGTCAGCCCGGAGCTCCGGCCACGAGCCGTTCGGCGGTGGCGGCGAGGCCGCCGAGCAGGCGCTCGAGATGGAGCAGCTGGGTCCGTGGGTTCATGACCGTGACCCGGAGCACGCGGCGGCCCCCCAGGACCGTGGAGGTGATCCATCCGTCGCCACTCAGGTTGTACGCCTCCCGGAGCCGGCGGTTGAGCTCGTCCAGGTCGCTGCCCGCCGGGGCCCGTACGTAGCGGAAACAGAGGATGTTCGTTTCCGGGGCGTGGATCGCCTCGAAGTCGGGGTGGCGCTCGACCTCGGCATGGAGGGCGAGCGTCAGCTCGACGAGCCGGTCATGCAGCGCGGCGATACCGTCGGCGCCGTAGCGCTGCAGAGCCACCCAGACCTTGAGCGCGTCGAACCGCCGCGAGCACTGGAAGCTGCGGACGCCCTGGTCCCACCTCGGACCGACCGAGCCGTGAAAGAGGTACGGCGCCCGCTGCGCAAAGGCCGCCTCGAGGTCCACCTCGCGCCGCACCAGCAGCATGCCGGCGGAGAGGGGTACGAGCATCATCTTGTGCGGGTCCCAGGCGATCGAGCTCGCCCGCGCGAGGCCGCCGAGGAGCCCGCGGTGTCGCCGGGAGAGGAGCGCCGACGCCCCGTGCGCGGCGTCCACATGAAGCCAGATGCCGCGGGCCTCGCAGAGCCGGCCGATCGCCTCGAGATCGTCGAACGAACCGGTGGCCGTCGACCCCGCCGTCGCCACTACCGCCAGCACCCGCTTCGCCTCCCGCTGCAGCCG
>DASTYH010000336.1:0-4797 GCA_035765075.1 Gemmatimonadales bacterium | reverse complement strand
CCGTCACCCGGAGCTCGAAGTCCACGGTGGTGAGGGGAGCAGTGAGCGTCCCTCCGGCGTTGGCAAAGGTGGCGCTCAGGCGCACGCCTCCCTTGTTGACCTCGATGTGCTGCACCGGAAACCCCGACGTCTGCGTGGCGCTGTAGATGAAGCCGTCGATCTTCGCGTCCATCCGGAAGGGGGCGCGGTCGCGGTCCGGGGCGGGAATGGGCTCGGGCGTGAACGGCGTTTCCCCGGCGCATGAGGCGAGCAGCAGGGTACCGAGGAAGAGGAGGGGACGGGGGCGGAAGGTGGTCATGGGAACCTCCGGGTTCTCCTCCCACGTTGCCGTCCCGTCTCCGCCGGCGCAAGTGGGATTCTCCGGCCCGCCGCGCTCAGCGGCGGGGTGAGCGCTTCCACCCCGGGAGGGGCACCGGCGGGGCCACCGCATCCCGTCGGAGGATCTCGAGATAGGGCGCCACCGCCGCCGCGAGCCCGCGGGCAATCTCCTCGTCCGACCCGTCGAACATCCCTTCCTTCCGGCTGACCAGAAGCATCGCCCCGATCACCCGCCCCGCCACCTTGAGCGCCACGATAAGATCGGTCCGCCCCGGCTGATCGGCCACGATGGTGGCGTGTTCCCCGCGGACGACCCGGCCGAGCGGCGTCTCTCCCGTGGCCACCTGGGGGAGGTCGGGAAGCGCGCGCTGCTCGCCGGGGCGAAGCATCGCGACGCGGCTCGGGTCGCCCAGCATGAGCGCAAACCACATCTCGTCGAAGGCAAGCATCGCCGACGCCTCCGATTCGATCCGGCGCGTCGCTTCGGCGGGATCGGTGACCGTGGCGAGCGTCTCGAGCACGCGGGCCATCCGCGACGGGAGACTTCGCTGCGCCGCCACGTGTCCTCGCAGCACCTGCAGGTGGCCCGCCATCACGAACGCATCCACGCGCGGCGCCACGATCTGCCCGATCCGCATCAGCAGCACCCCGTCCTCCTCGCTGAACTGGTGCTCCGTGCCGCTCGTGAGCACCAGGGCGCCGACGAGCCGGTCGGCCATGGTGAGCGGCACGCCGAGGGCGGATCCGGCGCCGGGCGAGAGCATCACGGGCCCCCGGGCCGCGATCAGCTGCGCGACGCCGGCGTGCGAGCCGGGGACGACCAGATCGGGATCGCCCCAGAGGGGGCCGCCGGGATGCTCCCCGATCCGGTACCAGCGGTCTTCCGACGTGCCGGGAACGAGGAGCTCGAGCTCGCTGTGGGGAATCGTGCCGGCAAGCACCCGCGAGAGGGCGCGGGACAGCTCGCGCGGCGTGCGCGCGTTGGCCGCGACGTCGCCCGCGCCGCCGAGCGCCTCGGCCACCGCGCCCTCGGAGTGGTGCATCGGACGCACCCCCTCCGCCCGCCAGCGACGCGCGAGCTGCGCGAGGATCGGGGCGACGGCGTCGGCCGCGAGCTGCGCCGCGGCGCGCTCCCGGGGGCCGTGGCTCCCCGCGTCGAGTGCCGCGAACATGAGGAGGCCGACCTCGCTCCCGGCGTCCGCGGCCACGACGCAGGTGGTCGAGCGGTAGCCCGCTCCCGCCACGAGCTCTTCGACGAGCGCGAGCTGCTCCCGGCCGATGGAGGGCGGCTCGGGCACGAGAAGCCCGTCGGCGGCGAGCGCTTCCGGCGCCAGGAGGACCGCGCCCCCGCTCGTGGGGTAGAGCCAGAGGCCGAAGAGCTGGTGCGGCACATCGCTCGCGAGCGCACCCGAGAGCGCCTCATGCCAGGTCAGGAGCGTGACCGGATCCGCCGGGTCCTCTCCCGGCCGGAGGAGGGGCACGAGCGGGCCTTCCCCGAAGGGGCTCGCCCCACCGGTCGGGGGCGCGTCGCCGGAACGGTCGTGGTCACGCATCGGGCCTGAAAGGAGCATTTGACGTGCCGATGCGGCCGACCGTCGAGTCAGGCTCCAAGCCGTGTCCGTGCAATCGCTTAGCGCATCGCGCCGGGGCGGATCGGGGGCGGCGATGCGCGGGACGCGAGCCCGAATGGCGGGACGCGGCGACCGGGCGCCCTAGACGCACGCCCCCGAAGCCTCGACTTTTGTCGCATGCAAATCGTGACTGCCGCCGAAGCCGTCGCGGGGATCGGCTCGGGGGAGCGGGTCTTCGTGCACTCCGTCGTCGCCGCGCCGCAGCGCCTCATTGCCGCACTCGTGGCCCGGGCCGACTCGCTCCGCGACGTCGAGCTGGTGCACCTGCACACCGAGGGCCCGGCGCCGTATACCGACCCGGCGCTGGGGGCGAGCTTCCGGACGAGCGCGCTCTTCGTCGGCGCCAATGTCCGCGAGGCCGTCGCATCGGGGGAGGCGGACTACGTCCCGGTCTTCCTGAGCGAGGTGCCGGCGCTGTTCCAGCGCGGGCGGATGCCGATCGACACGGCGCTGATCCAGGTCTCCCCGCCCGACCGGCACGGCTTCTGTTCCCTCGGCACGTCGGTGGACGTGAGCCGCGCCGCGGTGCGGGTCGCCCGGCGGGTGATCGCCGAGATCAACCCGCAGATGCCGCGGACCCACGGCGACGGGCTCGTCCACGTGAACGACATCGACTTCGGTGTCGCGGTGGACTACGCGCTCTACGAGCGGGTCCCGGCCCCGCTGGGCGATGTGGAGCGGGCGATCGGGAAGCACGTGGCCGCGCTCGTGGAGGACGGGGCGACGCTCCAGCTCGGCATCGGCGCGATCCCCGACGCGGTGCTCGCGGCGCTCGGGGGCCACCGGGACCTGGGCATCCATTCGGAGATGTTCTCCGACGGCGTGATCGACCTCGTGGAGTCGGGCGTCATCACGGGGGCGCTCAAGCGGGTGCATCCCGGCAAGGTGGTCGGCGCGTTCATCCTGGGCACCCGCCGCCTCTACGACTTCGTGGACGACAACCCGCAGATCGCGATGTTGTCGGTGGACTACGTCAACGACACGGTGGTGATCCGCCGCAACCCCCGCGTCACCGCCATCAACAGCGCCATCGAGATCGATCTCACCGGGCAGGTCGTGGCCGATTCGATCGGAACCCGGCAGTACTCCGGGGTCGGCGGGCAGATGGACTTCATCCGCGGCGCCGCGCTCTCGCCCGGGGGGAAGCCGATCATCGCCCTGCCGTCCCGCACCCGCCGGGGCGAGTCCCGGATCGTCCCGCTCCTCCGCGCCGGCGGAGGCGTGGTCACGACGCGGGCGCACGTGCATTACGTCGTCACCGAATACGGCGCCGCGAATCTCTACGGCGCGAGCCTCCGCCAGCGCGCCCGCGCGCTCATCGACATCGCGCATCCCGACGACCGCGAGACGCTCGAGCGCGCCGCCCACGAGCGCTTCCGCCGCCTTCCCCCGTCGGCACTCGCATGAGGCGCGAGGTCGACCAGCACCCCGAGCGGGGCCTCCGGCGCCGGCTGCACGAGATCGTCTTCGAGGCCGACACCCGGGCCGGCTGGCTCTTCGACATCGGGCTCATCATCGCCATCCTCGTCAGTATCGCCATCGTCATGCTCGAGAGCGTGCCGGCCATCCGGCGGGATCACGGCGCCCTCCTCCGCGGCCTCGAATGGGGGATCACGATCCTCTTCACCATCGAGTACGCGCTCCGGCTCTACAGCGTGCGCCGCCCGCTCCGCTATGCCCTGACGCCCCTCGGCATCATCGACCTCCTGGCCATCCTGCCGACGTACCTGAGCCTCCTCCTCGCCGGCGCCCAGACGCTCATCGTGGTGCGGGTGCTCCGGCTCCTCCGCATCTTCCGGATCTTCAAGCTGGCGGAGTACCTCCATGAGTCCTCGGTGCTCGTGAGCGCCCTGCGCGCGAGCCGCCGGAAGATCCTCGTCTTCCTGCTGACCGTCCTCACCATCGTGGTGATCGTGGGCACGCTCATGTATGCGGTGGAGGGCGAGGCGCACGGATTCACCAGCATTCCGACCAGCGTCTACTGGGCGGTCGTGACGCTCACGACGGTGGGCTATGGCGACCTGTCGCCTGCCACGCCGCTCGGCCGCGCCCTCGCCGTCGTCGTGATGCTGATGGGGTACGCGATCATCGCGGTGCCGACCGGCATCGTGACGATGGAGCTGACCCGGGCGCGGGATCTCCCCGTAAGCGCGCAGGCCTGCCCCGCGTGCGGTATCGGCGGGCACGAATTCGGCGCGAAGTTCTGCCGGCGGTGCGGGGCGGCGCTGTAGGGGAGGATGGAAGGGTGGAAGGGTGGAAGGGCGAACGCGGGAGGTGGACAATGAACGGCTTTGTGAGGCGACTGGGGCTTGCGTGTCTGCTCGCACTCGCCTCCTGCGAATCGGTGGGCGTGGACACCGACGGCGTGGATCTCGACCGGGTCGCCCGCCGCTACGTCGTGCTTGCGCTCGGGATGGGCATCCACGACCCCGCGTACGTGGACGCCTACTACGGGCCCGATTCACTGAAGGTGATCGCCGAGCGCGACTCCCTTCCGCTGGCGGGGATCCGCGCCGCCGCGGAATCGCTGATTGCCGTACTGGGCGACGAGGCGCCGGCGTACGACGATTCGCTGGTCGTCCTCCGCCACCGCTACCTCCGGACGCAGCTCCGCAGCATGGTGGGCCGGGCCCGGATGCTCGGCGGCGAGCGCTTTTCCTTCGACGAAGAGGCGCGGCTCCTCTACGACGCCGACCCGCCGCACCTGGGTGACGCGCACTTCGACTCGCTCCTCGCGCGGCTCGACAGCCTCCTCCCTGGCCCGGAGCCGCTCGCGACCCGCTACCAGCGCTTCCGGGAGCGGGTCACGATTCCCGACGCCCTGGTGGATACGGTCTTCCGCACCGCC
>DASTYH010000335.1:0-6356 GCA_035765075.1 Gemmatimonadales bacterium | reverse complement strand
GAACGGAAGTTTCCTGCGACGGGGTGACAAGGCAAGATATCGCGGCGTTTCTCCGGACAGAACACGGGGCCCGCCGGCGAGCGCTCAAGCCTGCGTGGGGCCGGCGTCACGGCGCAACTCGCGCCCCGCGGCCCCCGCAAGCCCGAGCGCCAGCGTCCGGAACGGCGCGCCACCGGTGAACGCCGACGTGATCGCGTAGACGACGCGGGGCGAGATCTTCGGCTCGTTGCTGATGGCGAAGATCGGCTCCCAGCTGGACGGGTCGAATTTCGCCTTGAAGGCCTCCAGTCCGCGAAAGTTGTAGAAGCGGCGCCCATGAGCGCGCATCCAGCCGAGCAGCGCGCGGAGCCAGAGAGGCGGCGCATCGCGATCATCCGGGGGTATGCGATCGTGGGCGAGCGGGGCGAGTCCGAGCGAGACGTAGCGCGCTCCCTCAGACGCGAGCGCCCGCATCGCCGAATCGATGAGCAGCTCCATGGTCCCGTTGGGCGCCTCCGGTGACCGGACGAACTGCTCGATCAGCCAGCCGCGCCGGGCGGGAATGCGCGACACCACGATGAAGCCCGTGGTGTCAGCGCCGCGGCGGGCCACGAAGATGCGCCGGTCGGCCAGATTGCCGAGCGTGTCGGGCTCGATGAGAAAGTGAAGCGGGGGGAGGCCGCGGGTCCGGAGCCAGCGGGCGAGGCAGGCGGCGAGGGCGGGATCCCGCTCGGCGACTGCGGGATCCTCCTCGGCCACGCGCACTCCCTTGCGCCTGGCTCGCGCGAACTGGCCGCGGAGGGAGGCGTGGCGGCGGGTCCGCTCGTGCCACTCCTCCGGATTCCAGGACGGCTGCGCGCCGAGCAGCACGAAGGCGTGGCGCGGGCTTCCGGCGAGCACCCGCTCGAGGCGCCCTTCCGCGCCGAAGTAGCACACGCTCTCCGCCGCTTCGATCGCGGCCCGTTCGAACTCCGCCACCACCTCGGCCAGGCGCACCTCCGCCGCCACCGGCGCGCCAGCCACGACCCGGACGCCCGCGTGCCGGACATAGCCGACCACGGCGTCACCGCGCGCCGAGAACCAGTGCTCGATTCCCGGGTTGAGCACCTGGTAGGCTGTGGCGTTCCAGCCGTGCGCCAGCACCAGAGACCGGGCCCGCTCGCGCGCGTGTCCCGCGGTCATTGCCTCCCGTGCTTTGCGGGCCCCGACGCCCGCATGCCGCAGCCCGGCGCGTGATCATCCGACTCCCCGGCCAGGCGTGAGGAGAGCGGCTTGCCGGCACCACTCACGCGGGCTGCAGCGGTCTGTGCATGATGTGCAGGCCAACGTACCCGTGCACCGGATGGCAAAACGCCTCCGGGACCGTACCGATGACCTCGAATCCGAGCGAACGCCAGAGGCCGACCGCCCGCACGTTGGTCTCCACCACGGCGTTGAACTGGATCGCCCAATACCCGCTCGAGCGCGCCCACGCGATGACATGCTCGCCGAGCGCCCGGCCGATCCCGCTGCCGGCGCAGCGCGGGTCGACCATGAAGCCGGCGTTCGCCACGTGCGCGCCCGGGCCGGCCTGGTTCGGATTCATCTTGGCCGTCCCGAGAATCCGGCCGGTGTCGTCGGTCGCGACGACCGTGCGGCCCGGCGGCTCGAGCATCCAGAGATCGCGGGCCGCCGTCTCGCCGATATCGGGGTCGTAGGTGTAGGTCTCACCGGCCGCGACGATCTGCCGGAAGAACGGCCAGATCAGCGGCCAGTCGCCCGGTTCGGCTTCGCGAATATGCATGATGTCTGCGCCCCTCAGGCGCCGATGCAGGCTTCGAGGTCGAGCTCCAGAAGCAGCGAGCCGATTCCGATGGCGAGGGCAGCTCGCATTCTCGGTGCCGCCTTCGTCACAGGCACATCCCCCGCGCCCAGCACAGCACGGCGAGCGCATGGATCCACAGGAGGAGAAAGCCACCGGCGAGATACGCAGGGAGAAGGAGCCAGCGTCCGGCCTTTCGCGTCAGGCGCCATACGAACGGCAGCCCCGTCAGCAGACTCACCACGTACGGACCCGTCTGCGCAAGCACGGATGCGCCCGCCGGCCATGGCCAGATCCACAGGAGGTAGACCGTCATGGTGGCGAGGGGAAGACCGATCGCGGCCGCCAACGCCCAGCGATCCCTGACGGTCATGGAGCTCCCGGTGTTGCGGTCGCCTTCGAGGTGCTGCGCTAGCCGATTCTCGCCGTCGCGATGCCAAAGCAGTGCGAGTGCCCGTCGTCGTCCGTCACGAAGAACTCGGTCTGGCCGTAGTCGCGCTCGGTCAGCTCCGATACGGCGTAACCCAGCTTTTCCAGGCGGGTCCGCAATGCGCGGATGTCACGGGGCGCCCAGTAGAGCCGGATACCCTCGTAGTCGGTCGGGATGGTCGGCGTGCCGGCGCGTTGGTTGAGCCAGAAGTACAGGTGCTCATCGTGCACCATGCAGCCGATAAGGCGACCGTCCTCTCGCATCGCCCGGTCCATGGTGAGACCGAGGCCCTCGACCCAGAAGCGCAGGCTCCGCTCGAGGTCCGCGCACGGAATGACCGGCATACACGACTCAACGTGCACCGACACCTCCCGAACCGCCCGATGTCGCCTCCTCAGCGCCGGGGCGAACGACTCCCGTACCGGGACCGGCCTCGCGGCGATCGCCGGGCATGCCGAAGAAGTCCCGCGCCTCGGCGAGCAGCTCGTCCGGGTGCCATACCCGATACAGCACGCGGGGCGGATGCCCCGGGCGGACCAGGAGGTACCCGATCTCGGCGCTATCGGCCGAGGCGGTGAAGAGCCAGGCGCGCCCGGGCTCGCGGACGATGAAGCGGCGGCCTGGCTGCTCCGTCGCGGTGATCCCCGCGGCGGCCAGTGGCGCGCGGCTCTCCGCCCAGTAGTACTGCTGGTCATCCAGCGCACTGGCGAGTCCGGGATCCGCCTCGAGCTCGGCGTCCGAGGCAGGCACGTGCCAGAACGCAATGACCGTCGGCCCGCTCACCCGGACCTCGGCCTGCGGCTGGGGTACCGGCGGCTCCTGCGTGAGCGCCACCGCGGACCATCCGGACGCAGGCACCAGAAGGATCGCGAACGCCAGTTGACGCATGCCACCTCGGGTTGCTGCTCGGCCGATCCGTCGGCTCGTCGATTCAGGTGGTTGCGTGCCCATCCCTCGCCCCGCCGCAAGCCAGCGAAAAGTGATAGCCGAGAATGTGCATGCGCTGCCGGAAGTAGAAACGATGCGCGGCGTGGCGCTGGACGCCCGAATCGAGCTCCACCACCGAGCAGCCGGCCTCCCGGGCCTCGGCAACGACCCAATCGAATAGCGCCTGCCCATACCCACCCGATCGGGCTGCGGCGTCGGTCACCAGGTCGTCGATCTCGAGCATCGGCCCGGTGCGCAGCATCTCGGTGATGCGATACCCGATCACCGCTCGAACCGCCCCCTCAGCATCCTCGGCGCAGGCGAGGCGAAACCCATGGCGCTCCATGCGGCGCACGGCCGGGAGGAGTGCCTCCGCGGCGAGATCGGGTCTGAGCTGCCGCAGGACCGGCCAGCAGCACTGAATCTCCGCATCGGTGACCGCAGGCCGGATCCGTACCATCAGCTCGCTCGGACAGGGGTGCCCGAATGTAGGCACCCGATCGTCGGGCGTCACCCTCCGTCGCCGACTCCGGAGCGACGCCGTGCCAGCGCACCCTGATACTGCGGGATCTCGTCATGGGCGAGGGCCACGATCCGGACGTTGCCATCGATCCGCGCCAGGGTGTACGCGGCGTTGAACTGATACAGGGGGCGAGCCGCCGCGTCGGCGAGGGCCCAGCGGGCCGTGACCAGCACGAGGTGCTCGGAGATTTCATGCGCCGAGCTCTCGAGCATCCGGGCCGAGTGCACGCCGAGCGCCCGGTACATGCCGAGCAGCCGGTCGAGCTGAGGGAGCCAGTCTTCGCGGGTCGGGACGACGCGCACGCTGACCACGGCGGCGTCGCCGGCGATATGGATGGGAAAGGCGAAGTGGCCGGCTACAGCCTCGACTTCGTAGCGCTCGAACGAGCGGCGATACGAGTCGAAGAAAGCCGCCACATCCGCGGGAAGGTCGGCCACGTTGCTCCACTCCTCACAGAACGGTCACAGTCGGTGACACCGGCTGTCCGGGCTGCACCCCGGCTACGGGAGGTGGCTGAGCCACTGCCGGACGATCGAGACGATGGCCTTTTCCTTGCCCCGGAGGTCAGCCATGTCGCCGAGCGTCATGACCGCCCGATCCGGGGCCGGCCAGCGGAGAAGTCCCCCGGGATCATCGATGCGGATGGCGATGGGCGTCGGCCCCGGCTTCGCCCCGGTGTGAAAGACGATCTGGAGTATGTCGCCGGGCCGGACGCGGAGCGTCGCAAAGTGCTGACCGGCGGTGGAATAGCTCGGGGCGTTCCACTTGATCCCCTCCTCAATACGCGAATCGACGCTCCGGATGAGTGCCCGGAGTGCCTGAATCTCCGCCGTGCGGGGGTGCTCGAGCTCCGCCATGAAGGCGGAGACTTCCAGAGCGCCGCTGGCTCCCGAGCCCTTCCGGGCAGCGCGTTTCTTGACGGACATGCTCCCTCATGACGTGCGGGTAAACGGTCTCGTGCGGATGCTATCGGCTCAGTCCGCCCCTGCCCTCCCCCCCATCGGACGGACGCCCCCCGAATGCGATGACATTGCCATCGGGGTCCTCGATGTAGAAGTCCCGGGTCCCCCACGCGGTCGCGGCCAGCGGCCTCAGAATGCTCACCCCGTCCGCCACACACTCGGCGAAGAACGCCTCGATGCCATCCACACCGGCCGCGGCGTCCAGATGCTCCTGCTCCCGCCGGTGCCGGCGTTCAGCATCGTTCATGGGAGACTCCTTCAGGTGCAGCTCGAGCCCGTCCCGCTCGCCGACGGCGTAGAAGCCGTCCCACGGCTCGGCGAAGGTGAACCCGAGCCGCTGGTAGTAGGCGATCGAGCGGGCGAGATCATCGACCAGCAGCTGCGGCGCGAGGGACGTCAGTCGCGCCTTCACAGGGGAGGTGGCCATGGACTTGCACTCCGGTCAAGGGCATCCGCAATCAGGAGCCGCCGCTCCGGGGATGCGCGGAGTCCGGGCAGGCGAGCTCACGCAGCTCGGCCTCACGATCGCGCACCGCTCGCGTCGCTCGACTCCGCGCAAGGTTCCACTGGGTCCAGTCCCGGTCCCGCCGAGCGTGCCGCTCCCCGGTCCATCGATCGAGCAGGGCGTCTGCGGCGGCACAGCGGTCGGTCACCGCGGCGGCGGCGCCCAGGTCGGCCGGCGCCGTCAGCACGGCCACCAGCAACGGGACCGCGTCCCCACCCAGCGATGCGACGTACCGCAGGTCGGTCCCCGCCGTGCGGGTACCGCCTGCGTCACCGCGCGCCAGGTTCGCGCGAGCTACCAGCGCATCGGGGTTGAGCAGGTTCAGCGTGAAAAGTACGACCAGCCCGCTCACCACCAGTCCTGCCGCAAAGGTACGCGGGCGGGAACGCAGTACGGTAAAGATGAGCCACACGAACACGATCGCCAGCCAGATCATGAACGCCGTGGCGTACAGCCGGTCCGTGGAGATGCCATAGTACTGGATGTACAACCGCATGCGCGCGCCGGCGGAGACCATCATGACGCCGAGAAGGACCACCAGCAACACCGCAAGCCGCCGATAGAGCCGGAGCGTGCGAGCATCCGGTGCCGGAATGAGCGCCTGCGCGCCGAGGAGGAGCGGGAGCAGCAGTCCGGCCACGCAGGTCAACTCGAAGAAGCCGCGCCTCGCGTACTCGGCGTAGCCGAGACCGGTGGTCCGGAGCACGAGCGCCTCGCCGCCGAACAGCCAGCCGATCTGCACCACGACGAATGCCGCGAACAGCAGGTTGAGCGCGCCGAGCGCCACCGTCACGTCCGTGGCGCCGAGCGCGAGCGGGAACGGAGGGGCGGGCGCGCCGGCAACGGGGGTCACCAGGAGCGCCCGCCGCAGCCAGCCGGCGACCACCCAGGCGAAGAATCCGGCCACGAGGACGTGCGAGAGCATGTCCTCCAGGTCCACGGCCGGGAAGGTGAAGAAGGACCCGAATATCGGGTCCGCCCGCGCGAGCAGGAGTGTGAAGACGAGGAGTATGGGCGCTGTGAGCGCCAGCGCCCTGGCCATCCGCCTGACGCTCCCCTGGTCGGACGGGCGGAGCGTGGTGTGGAGCTCCGCGTCCCGCAGCAGCAGGGGGACGATCCCGGTCGCGACACCGAGACCGGTGCCGAACGCGGCTCGAATCAGGTCGCGGACGCGCGCGACGGCGAGCCCGGGCACCGGGATGGCAGCGATGCTCATGGCGAGCAGCCCG
>DASTYH010000334.1:0-12615 GCA_035765075.1 Gemmatimonadales bacterium | reverse complement strand
GACGGTGGTGATCACGTTTTCGATCACCGGCGCGCAGGTTGGAACCGCAACGTTCGACGTCTATTCCAACTGGGAGTACAACGGCACGAACTGGGTCGGCAGCGTGCCGGTCACCGTGTCCGTTCCGTCGCGTTCGGGCGGGGCCCCGGCCACGATCCGGACGGTGCCGATCCTCGTGGTGAACGGGAGCGCCGCCAGCTCGGGGACGTCGACGCTGACCGTGACGCCCTTCAACCTGGTGAACAGCAACACGACGGGTGCGAAGCTCGCCTTCACCTCGGCCAGCAGCGCCACGGTGTACGTCGCTTTCGAAGGATGTCCGGTGCTCAATACCGCACCGACCCTCGTCCTTCCGGGCGATATGACGATCGAGGCGACGAGCAGTGCCGGCGCGAGCGTCAACTACGTCGTCACCGCCAACGATCTCGAGGATGGCGACCTCACCGCCAGCGTCGTCTGCCTCCCCGCCAGCGGCTCCACCTTCCCGCTCGGCACCACCACGGTGAACTGCTCCGTGACCGACAACGGCGGGCTCCAGGCCACCGGCAGCTTCGACGTCACCGTCGAGGACACCACGCCCGCATACTTCACCTCGTTCCCGAGCGGTACGATCAACCTCGTCGCCGCCGACATCAACGGCGCGGTACTGGATATCGACGCGCTCGGCATCACCGTCGAGGACGTGGGCAACGTCTCGGAGCCCTCGACCTTCGAGTGCAGTTACGTGGCCGGCACCATGCTCGCCATCGGCAGCACCACCACGGTGGACTGCACCGCGACGGACGCCGTCGGGAACGAGAGCGCCATCAGCTCGTTCGATGTCTTCGTCGGGCTCAACGTGAGCGGATCGGGCTTCCTCCCGCCGCTCCGCATGGCGGCGCCCTTCAGCGCCCACAAGCGCGGCTCGACCATCCCGCACAAGTTCCTCCCGCCGACCTACGCCGACGGAACGCCGGCAATCGATCTGGCGGCGGGCCTCAGGCTCGCAATCAGGCACGTCGACTGGACCCCGGACGAGGATGCCATCCAGGTGAACGACTTCTCGGCGGGCTCCACCGAGTGGCGGTACGATCCGGAGTCAGGGCATTACATCTTCAACCTCAAGACCCAGACCGGCTGGTCCCTGGGCTCCTGGATCACGACGGCGTCCTTCGCCGGAATCACGCTCGCAGAGACGCAGTTCGAGCTGCGGAGGTAATCCGCCGGCAGCGGCCAATGGGAAAGGCTCCGGACTTCCGGAGCCTTTTTCATTCCCGTCGAATCCTGCTCTTCGTCACCCGTGAGTCATTCGTTCGCGGGGCGCGCAGGCGTGAACTGCGGGATCCTGCGGCCCGCCACCGAGTGCGCGATGAGCGCCTCCAGACGCTTGAGCCGGGTCTCCTCCCGCCTGGCGCTCACCACCCACCAGACTGCCGCCCGGCGATACGAAGGCGGCTGCGCCTCGAAGTACTTCGCCGCCGGCCTGCTCCGCCGGAGCTTCCCGGCGTAGGGCTCGGGTAGCTCGGCGGGTCGCTGTTCGTACGAGTAGATGCCCGACCGATCCTCACGGCGGGCGCGGAAGGCCGCGAGCCCCGCCGGTTCCATCCGTCCCTCGGCGATCAGCGCCTCGGCACGCCGGATGTTGACCGCGCTCCAGATGCTCCCCCGCCTTCGTGGCGTGAACCGGATGGCGTAGCGCTCACCGTCAATGCGCTTCCTGATCCCGTCGATCCAGCCGCAGCAGAGCGCCTCGTCCACCGACTCCGGCCACGTGATGGACGGTCGGCCGATTTCCTTCTTGAGGTAGCCGACCCACAGTTCCTGCCGCTTCGCATGGTTCGCGCGGAGCCAGCGGCGGAACGCCGCGGGCGATTGGAAGAACCGGACATCGGTCGGCTCCGGCATGCTACCAGTCGGTGGGTCGATAGTCCTTGAGGAACTGCCCCCAGATGTGCTCGCCGGTGTTGATCCCGGAGATGATCGGATCCGTGATCCGCGCCGCCCCGTCCACGATGTCGAGCGGGGGA
The DNA here is from genome assembly GCA_035765075.1 of Gemmatimonadales bacterium. Classification (GTDB taxonomy): domain Bacteria; phylum Gemmatimonadota; class Gemmatimonadetes; order Gemmatimonadales; family GWC2-71-9; genus CAMLLJ01. Next base: position 10,609 of record DASTYH010000334.1, on the reverse strand, counting down.
TGGAAGCGGTGCTCCGCCGTCTTCCGCTCCGCGATCGCCACCGGGTCCTCGTCGGTCACCCAGCCGGTGTCCACGCTGTTCATGTGGATGCCGTCGGCGTGATAATCGGTGGCCGAGGTGCGCGTCATCATGTTGAGCGCGGCCTTGGCCATGTTGGTGTGCGGATGCCGCGTGGTCTTGAAGGGGCGGTAGAACTGCCCCTCGACCGCCGAGACGTTGACGATGTGCTTGTCGCGACCGGGGGTGCGGAGCATCAGCGGCTTGAGGCGCGCGTTGATGATGAACGGCGCGACGGCATTCACCAGGTGCACCTCGAGAAGCTCCACGGAGGAGACCTCCGCCATGAGGAGCCGCCACGAGTTGCGATCGCGCAGGTCCACCTGCTGGAGGTCCTGGTCGAGCCGTCCCTCGGGGAAGAGGTCCCGTTCGACCAGCTCCTCACCGGGGAGGAGGGGAAGCTGGGAGAGCTCCGCCGAATGGGTGAGCCCGGGAAGGTGTCCGGCCGGCAAGCGGTCGGCCACAGCGCCGCTCCCGAGCATCCGGTACCCGCGAAGTCCCTCGTAGGTGCCGAGGAGGCGCCGCTCGGCGTCGGTCAGCTCCCCCAGCGCCGCGGTCTCGCGGGCCATCATGTGCTCGTAGAAGGCCGGTGGCCGGCGCACGGTCTGGCAGGCGTTGTTGATGATGAAGTCGAGCCGGTCACGGGTCTCCAGCAGCTGATGGCAGAAGGCCTCCACGCTCGGCGTGTGCCGGAGGTCGAGCCCTACGATCTCGAGGCGGTCCCCCCACTCGGCAAAGTCGGGCTCGGCGGCGTAGCGAACGGCGGAGTCCCGCGGGAAGCGGGTGGTGACGATCAGCGACGCGCCGGAGCGGAGGAGCTTGAGGCCCGCCTGATAGCCGATCTTCACGCGGCCGCCCGTGAGGAGGGCCACGCGGCCGCGCAGGTCGGCCAGCTCGGTGCGCTTCCGGTAATTGAGCTCCGCGCAGGGAGGACAGAGCTGGTCGTAGAAGTGGTGGATCCCGGTGTAGTCCTGCTTGCAGACGTAGCAGTGCTGCGGCTCCACCGCTTCCCGCGCCTCGATTTCCGCGGCGTCCGCATCGGGGGGGACATCCCCGGGGGAAAAACCCGGCGGCGGAAAGACGTTGGGCGTGGTGAACACCGTCTGGCGGCGGAGCTTCCGGATCCCGGTCTCCGCGAGGACCCGGTCCTCGCGGTGAACGCGCGCGGCCTTCCGCTGGCGGATCGTGGCCTTCACGAGCTGCCGGCGCTGCGCGGGGTCGGGGTGGTAGACATGGCCCGCGGCATCGAGGAGGCGTTTCCGGTCCTCCGCGCGGATTCCCGCGAGGAGCCCCCGGTCGGCAACGATGGCTTCGAGGAACGCCGTGGCGGCCTCGAGACGGGCGAGGAAGTCGGCGTGAGAATCGGAAGACATGCGGGAAAACTAGCGGGTCAGCCCGCCGTTCGGCTCCGCACGATGCCCTCGATCGTCGCCGCGAACCGATCGAGCTCGGATGGGGAGGTGTAGGCGCGGGAGCGCGGCGGCAGCGGCCGCCGCGCCAAGGAAGTCCCGTCGGGTTCCGAACGTCATGCGGCGAGACTCCCCGGGGGCGGGTCCGTTGCCTAGGGCCAGAGCCAGCCGAAAGCTCCACCGGTGATGAGGCCGTAGATGAGCCCATCGAAGGTGATCTTTGCGGTCTGGCCCCAGCTGCGATGATACCAGATGGACTGCTGCCAGAGCGCCACGGCGTAGCCGATGAACGCCGTCGCACCGGCGAACCGGAAGACGGAGAGGTACTCGGCACCCGCAGGGAGCGCGGCCCCCGCGACGTAGGCGGAGAAGATGCTCACGAGGAGGACGTAGACGAACCAGAGCGCGAGTGGCCGCCCCATGCCGAAGGGGCCGGGGGGGAGGACGGTCATGATCACGTTGGGCCCGCGCTTCGTCTTCTCCACGAACTCGGGTGACTTCATCTCGTCCATGCTGCCGGCCCTCGGCACCATGTATTCCCCCGGCGGGATGGCGAACGGTGCAAGCGCCTTCCGGACCCCCTCCTCGTCGGGGACTCGCGGCAGGTCCTTCCGGTGCCAGAGCGGCGCCATGTGAATGATCGAGCTCGCGATGAAGACGAGCACTGCCGAGACCAGGATCGGGAGGAAGAGTGCGCCGAGCGCCGTCATGGGTGCCTCCGCGGATGAGGGGCGGGAACGGGATCAGGTGCCGGGAGCGATACTCGAGTTCCAGATGTCGCGGTGCAGCTTCCACTGCTCTCCTTCCTGCTTCCAGATCACGATGTACTTGCCGCGGTCGGCGACATCTCCGGCTTTCGTCTTGAGCGCATAGCGACCCCGCTCCCATACGACATCACCGGTGACCTCGAGCTCGACGGTCTCGAGCTCCGCTTCCGCGATCCCCGCCTCGAACGCTCCCTTCCAGAAGCGCTCGATGCCGGCGGCGCCCTCGATGAATTCGCTGCCGGGGGGGAGGAGCGCGCCGCTACGCGAGTACAGCGCCGCAATCGCCGCGGCATCCTGCCGGCGGAACGCGGTCATGAAGGCTTCGACCGCCGAATCGACGGCGGCCCGGACGGCGGCAGGAGAAAGGACTGTCATGGGGAACCTCCGTGGTCCAGCGTTCGGAACAGAGCGGCCGGCGCGATGGCGCCGGCCGCTCTGTTCCCGGTGCCGCTACTGTTGACGGCTCGACGGGGGCACCATCCCGTTGATCCGCATGTACGTCACCAGGTTGCCGTAGTGCTCGCCGTTGTGCGTGGCGTTGAGGGTGAGGGCGCTGAGCCGGGTGCGCTCCCCCCCGAAGAGGCGGGTCTTTCCGCGGGCCGCGGCATCGGTCTGCGCATACGCGCGCTCGCAGTGTTCGGTGGACTTCTTCAGCGCGGCGACGAGCTGCGCCTTGGAGAGCTTCTGCTGCTCGATCTGGTCCTCGGGGCCGCCGTCCTCGTTGAGCGCGGCGCCGCAGATCAGGTGCTGGGCGCCGGCCACGTGGGCGACGATCTCGCCGAAGGTGCGAACCTCCGGCGTGGGGCGGAAGGCGAGAACGGAGTCGGGGGCCTCTTCGGCGGCCGTGGTGATCCAGGCGGTGAGCTGCCGCCAGATGTCACGGACGGTGACCACCGCCTCGGACGTCGGGGCCACGGACTCAGCCTGCGCCTCCAGCTGCGAAGCCGGAAGGAGGAGTGCCAGGAGCAGGAGGGGAGAGCGGCGGATCATGAGCGAGTTCCTCGTGGTTAGGGCGTGCCAACTGTTTCCTGCGTCGTCGGGAAGGGGGACGCGGGATACGTCCCGATCTTCTCGACGGTGTACTCGCTCGCCCAGAAGTCGGGCGGGCCATCACTGTCGGCAACCTGGTTGCGCACCGGCTTGACGCCGTGCTTGAGGTATGCGGCGATATCCCAGAGATCCTGGTCCGCCATGTGGCGGAACGCCGGCCAGGGCATCGGAATGGCCAGGTACTTGGGATGCGCCGGGAAGTTGCCCTGGCCGGGAATCGTGGATGAGATCTCGACGTCGGGCGTCTCGCCCGGGCGGAGACCGTAGCGGATCGCGTTGAAGATCTGCCGGGTGCTGAACCGCCCCATGCCGGTGGTGTTGTCCGGCGTGAGATTCCGCGGCCGCGTCTTGAACGGCCCGATCTGGAATATCTGGAGCGAGTCGGTGACGCCGGCGAGCCAGGCTGGGGATGCGGGATTCGATCCTCCGCCGTGACAATCGCCGCACGCATGCTCGATCACGAGCTGGCGTCCCCGCGCCAGCTGCTCCGGAAGCGAGCGTCCGCCGCTGGCGGCGACGCCGCTCGCGCCGGCGGTCGCCTGCTGCTGCGCGCAGCCGCCCAGCACCGCCAGCACTGCAATGATCCCGCCGACCTTCATGGGCCTGACGCGCATCGGAATGCCTCCATCGTGGTGGATTGCCGGCCGCTTCCTACTTCACCTCGAGCACCCCCATCATGCCGTGGTCTTCATGATCGAGGATGTGGCAGTGGAACATCCACTTACCGGGATAGTCGTCGTAGCGCACGATGAACCGCACCGTCTCGTGCTCCGGGATGTTGACCACATCCTTCCAGCTCCGGAACGGCTCCGGGACACCGTTGCGGTCGAGCACCTGGAACTGGAAGCCGTGCAGGTGAAAGGGATGGTCCATGCCCACCAGGTTCTCCACCTGCCAGATCTCGGTCGTGCCGAGGCGCGCCGCCACGTCCACCCGCCCCATGTCCATCAGCCTGCCATTGATCATCCCCTGGGTGAGCACCATGACGCGCGTGGCGGTGGCCTCGGTGGTGTCGAGCGCGGGAATGTGCCGCAGTGTCGCCGGGAGGGTGCGCGGCGCCACCGGCGGCTCGGCCGAGTAGCGGAGCGTGAGCAGCGGCCGGGTCGTGTTCCAGTCGGCGGGGCGGGTCTGGGGGACGTAGCGGTCGTAGGCGAGCGCCTGCAGCTCGGCGACCGATCCCGGCGGCGCCGTGCCCGTGACGAGGAGCTCCACCCGCTCGGCGGCGGTCAGCAGGATCTCGGTGCGCTCGACGGGCCGCTCGATGAGACCACCATCGGTCCCGACCTGCAGGAAGGTGTGGCCGGGAATGGCCAGCCGGTAGATGCGGGCGGCAGAGGCGTTGATGATCCGCCAGCGCTGCACCTCGCCACTCCGGATGGCGAGCTCGGGGTTCAGCGCGCCGTTCACGAAGACGAGATTCCCCTCGCGGCCGTTCTCCCGGTCGGCTCGACCGGCGGGCGTGGCGGGGTCCGGGACGTCGAGGGAACCGTCGGCCAGGAGCCGGTTGTCGGAGAGGATCAGCACCTGCTCCGGAATCCCCGCCAGGGGATCATCGTCCGCGCGCACGACGATCGAGCCGTACAGGCCCTTCGCCACCTGCCATCCGGTTCGATGATGCGGATGCGGGTGGTACCAGTAGGTACCGGCCGCTCCCGGCCGGATGGTGAACTCGAAGGTCTGCGTCGCTCCCGGCGGCACCGGGGTGAAGGGACTTCCATCGGCGGCGAAGGGGATGTGCAGCCCGTGCCAGTGGACCGTGGTGGTATCGGGAAGGTCATTCCGGAAATGGACGATGACCCGATCCCCCTCGCGCACCTCGAGTCGAGGCCCCGGCACCCGGCCATTGTAGGCATACGCCTCGGTCCTGCTGCCCGGGACGAGCGACAGACTGGCCGGTGCGGCGGTGAGCTCGACTTCGACGGTATTCGGCGCGCGGGAGAGGTTCTCGAGGATCGGAGGGCCGGGCGGGAGCGACGGCCGGGCTGCGGTGGCGCCCAGCGATACCCGGTGCGCGTGCTCCTGCGCCGCGGCGGGCACCGGTCCGAGCGACGCGACCACCGCAAGCAGCGCAATGGCTACCACGACACGTATGGCCCACATGACTGGGGTGCTCCGGAAGACGGGATCATGCGGCTGGACGGGACCGCGCATGCCGAGCCGGGACAACGTACGGACCCGAACGGGATCCGGCAAGTCGGATTTCCGGGGCTGACCGCCCCGCCGGCAGCGACTGGCGCACGAATTGCCTTTCCCGGGGGTAACCCCAGCGTCAGGTGCGTCCAGATGCCCCCCAGCCGCGCAAATCGGTGGTTGTCACTGCGCCCGGTCCTTGCAGTCTGCGGCGTGCTCGCCCTTTCGGCGTGCGCGGCGAAGTATTCCCAGGTGCCGGCGCGCCTCGATCTCGAGCCGTACGGCCGGGTCGCCCTGGCCGAGTTCACGGTCGAGGACGGGGATAGCGGGATGAGCCGGCTGGCGACCGCGCGCTTTGCGGAACAGCTCCTGGCGAGCCAGGGGATCGAGCTCCTGGAGCTGCCGGCTTCGGACACCTCGCTGAGCGCGCTCGGGGACCGGGATGTGCCGGCGGTCTTCCTCGGCCGGCTCAGGCTCGGAAGCGTGCGTCCGCGGGGTCAGGTCGGGGGTGGAGCGATGAACCTCCGCGGAACCGTGCGCGCCGAGCTGGACGTGCGCCTCGTATCGACGCGCACCGGCGGAACGCTCTGGCGCTCGAGCTCCACGACCGATGCCACCCTCGGCGGCGTGCGGGTCGGACGCGGGCTCCCGTCCGTGGCGGTGCGGGATCGCGAAGAGGCCTACGGCGAAATGCTGGCCGCGCTCGTGACGGACGTGACCCGCGATCTCCGGCCCACCTGGGTGCGCCAGTAGGGCGCACCTTCCCCATCATCGCTGATAGGTACCGACCAGCTCCGCGCTCGCGAGGACGTGCCCCTGCATGGCCTTCGCGAGCCGGGCGGCGGTCGGCTTCCCCAGGTCTCCCAGCATCGCATCCAGCGCAAACAGCTTGTGGTAATACCGGTGGCGCCCGATCGGCGGGCAGGGTCCGCCATAGCCGGTCCGCTTCCAGTCGTTGAGCCCCTCGCGGGTGCCCGGCGCGTGCCGCGCGATGTCCGCCGATTCCGGGAGCAGGGAGACATCGGGGGGGATGTCGTAGAGCACCCAGTGCACGTAGGTCCGCTTCGGCGCCGCGGGATCGGGTGCGTCCGGGTCGTCCACCACCAGCGCCAGGCTCAGGGTCCCCGGCGGAACGCCGGCCCAGGCGAGCGGCGGTGAACGGTCGTCCCCGTCGCAGGTGAAACGGGCGGGAATGGTGCCGTGATCGACAAAGGCAGGAGAGGTCAGCGTCAACGTCATCGGTCACCTCGCATCGAAATCCGGCGAAGCTCGTGCGGCTCAGCTCGCCCAGTCGCCGGCGTCACGCATGACCGCCAGCATCGTCCGGTCGTCGTCGAGCCGTCCGCCCAGGAGCCGCAGCAGCTCCTCCTCCAGCTCCACGAACCGCTCGAACGCGTCGGCCGTCCGGGGGTCCGCCATCGCGGCCGCGTCGTGGCTTCCCATCGGGAGGTCGTGCGCGCCGGACATCCCGGCCGCGATCGCCTCGAGCGCCGCGGCCGCGGCGCGATGCTCGCGCGCGAGCGCACCGTAGAGCGAGTGCTCCCGGAGCGAATTCGCATCCTCGAGATCGAGCGCCGTCATGTGCCGCTCGAGAACGCCGGCAAGCGCGCCGACCAGCGCGCCGATGGAGCGATGGAGGGAGGCGGTGGCGGCAAGGCCCTTGCCGCAGGTGGGTTCATCGGACATGCGCACCTCCGGGCCGGTAGCCGGGCGGGACGGCCATGGCGAAGGGTATCTCACGGGATCGGTTCCCGCACCGTATTTTCGGGCGGCCGGGCCCGGTCCGCCAGACGGCGGCGTCCGTGAGCCGGCATGGAGGATACCGCATGCGCCCCGCTTCCCGCCCGCGGCTCGTTGCGCTGTTCGCCGTTGCCGCCTGCGCGACCCAGCCGGTCGTTCCCACCTCGCCTCCCGCGCCGACCGGTCCCGAGCTCGTCTCGTTCCAGGTCTCCGAAGGGACCGGCCTCAGCTTCGACGTCGCGCCCGATGGCACGATCGTGTTCGATCTGCTCGGCCAGCTCTGGCGGATGCCGGCAGGGGGCGGCGAGGCCCGGGCGATCACCGATGCCGTCCGCGACACCGCGGAGGATCTCGATCCTTCCTGGTCTCCCGACGCTCGCCGGATCGTCTTCCGCGCCGAGCGGCGCGGACGCACCGGTCTGTGGCTGCTGGAGCCGGGGGGAGAGCCACGCCAGCTCACCCAGCTCGCCCACCCGGACGGTTTCGAAGGGCAGGCCGCCTGGTCCCCCGACGGGCGGACGATCGCCTTCGTCCGCATCGTCCTTCCCGAGGGGCCCGGAGACTCGCACACACGCCTCGCGCTCCTCGATCCGGCGACCGGATCGGTGCGAGCGCTCGACCTGGCCGGATTCGACAGCACCGATGTGGCGGATCCGGCATGGGATCATGAAGGAAAGCGGCTCGCGTTCATCGCGCGCGCCGCGACGGGCAGCGACGGCGGGCGGATCTGGCTCGCGAATCCGGAGAACGGCTCGGCGGTGCCGTTCGGGGATTCGGCGATCCGCGCCATCGCTCCCGCCTTCTCCCCCGACGGTGTGCGGCTCGCCTGGCTCGGTCCCGATTCGGCGGGTCGACTGCAGGTCTGGGTGCGGACCCTCGCGGCGGCGTCCGGCGCGCGCCGCCTCACGAGCCACGAGGACGTCACGCGGTCACGCGTTCGCTGGTCGCGCGACGGCGCTTCGCTGTTCTACGTCGCCGACGGGCGGCTTCGGCGCGTCCCGGCGGACGGGGGAACGCCGGCCGAAGTCCCGTTCACCGCGCGCATCGCCTTTACGCGAGCGCGGCCGCCGCTGCCACGCGCGCCGTTCGCAGAGCCGGGCGTCCCCCGGGCGGCGCGCGGCTTCACCGGGTTGGCGCTCTCGCCCGATGCGCGGCAGATCGCGATCCTCGCGCTGGGGAAGCTCTGGGTCGTCCCGATCGGCGACGCGCCGCGGGCAGTCGCCCCGATACCGCACACCGCGCGGCAGCTGAGCTGGTCGGCGGACATGCGCGCGGTGGCCTGGACGGCAGGGGAGTGGGATGAGGAGGACCTCTACGCGACCGACCTCGCGACCGGCACGACGCGCCGGGTGACGGCGCTGCCGGGCCGCGAGGTCTATCCCGCCTACTCCCCCGACGGGCGGCACCTCGCGTTCGTCCACGTGGATCGCGCAAGGGGGCGGCGGATCCGGCTCGTGGCCCCCGATTCGGTGGATGTGGCCGATACCGCCAGGACGCGGGACCTCGGGCGGACCTTCGTGGACTGGCTGGCGTCCGGCACCGCGACGCCGCAGTGGAGCCCCGCCTCGGACGCGGTCTTCCAGCTCACGGGGGGATGGAGCGGAAACCGCCCCACGACGGCGATGCTCCTCCCGCTCGCGGGAGGGAGCCGCCCGCAGCGCGTCCCCGACTCGCCGGTCGCTCCCGCGCTCGTGGACGGCGGCATGGTGTTCGTCCGGCACGCCCGGCTCTGGCGCGTGGCATTCGACTCCGGCGGGATGGCCGGCGAGCCGGAGCCACTCGGCGATGCACCCGCCGCCTACCCGTCCGTCGCCCGGGACGGGACGATCCTCTACGTGTCCGAGGGCGGGCTTCGGCTGCGCGCTCCCGACGGACAGGAGCGCCGGCTCGGCTGGCCGCTCGAATTCACGCCCCCCGTGGCCGAACCGCTCCTGGTTCGCAACGTCCACGTCATCGACGGCACCGGCTCGCCGGCCACGCCTCCGCGCGATCTCCTCATCGAGGGCGGACGCATTGCGCGGATCGCGGAGCCGGGGACGGTGCGCGCCCCGGGGGTGCGCGAGATCGACGGCCGAGGCGGCCATGTGATGCCGGGGCTGATGGACCTGCACGCGCACGTGTACGAGCGGCACCTCCTCCCCGGCGCGCTCTATTTCGGAGTGATGACGATCCGCGATCAGGGCTCGTCCACGGCGTCGCTCGTGGCGGGGGCGGATGCGATCGCGGCCGGCGTGTTCGACGGCCCGAGAGTCGGATACGGCGGGATCCAGTACTACAGCGACTGGGCGTTCGATGACGAGGGCGGGCAGGGCGTCGAGCCGGAAGCGGATCCGATGCACGCGGCGCGCGCGGTGGCGCTGGCGGACATCTTCGGGGCCCAGCACATCAAGACGCGGACCTTCCGCCGCTGGGACATCGATGCGCGGTTCGTGGCGGAGGCGCACCGCCGCGGGATGCGGGTCACCGGCCATTGCGCGCATCTCCTGCCGCTCGCCGCGGCCGGGATCGAAGCCAAGGAGCACATCGGCTACTGCGGCACGCGGGGCGAGATGCGGTACTACGACGACCTGGTCCAGCTGTATCGCGCCGCGGGGATCGCGGTGGTGCCGACCATTTCGTATCCCGCGCTCGCCGCGCGCTTCGATCGGGCCGACCTCTTCGCGGCCGATTCGGAGGTGGCGGCGTTCATGCCGCCGATCGACAACTGGATGATCGAGCTCGATTCGACGGAGCGACGGGAGTTCGCCACGCAGGCGGCGGAGTGGAGGAAGACGACCGCCCGGCTCGCCCGCGCGGGGGTGACGATCGGCGCCGGCACCGATGTGTGGGAGATCCCGACGGCGGTCCACATGGAGCTGGAGGAGCTGGTGGCGGCGGGGCTTTCCCCGCAGGAGGCGATCCGCTCCGCCACGGGAAATGCCGCCCGGATCCTCGGCGCGGAGCGCGACTTCGGGACGGTCGAGGTCGGCAAGGTGGCGGACCTCGTGCTGCTCGACGCCGACCCGCTCGCGGACATCCGGAACACCCGGCGGATCACGGCCGTCATCCAGGCCGGGCGGGTCGTGGATCGCGCTGCGCTCAGGGAGCGCTACGGGAGACCGCCCACCGCGCACCCGGCGCCGAAGTAACGCCTTGCCGCGGGGGCGCGGCCACGATTAAGCTCTTTCCCGCCCGGGCCCGGCCCCGGGATCCGCAGTGGGTCCCGGGGCCGGGCCGCGTTCATCCACCATTCCGGAGGCACCCTTGCGCAGCAGATTTGCCGGACTCGCTCTCGCCGCCCTTGCCCTCGCCGCCTGCTCCGACGTTCCCACGGCCGCCGAATCCCTCGACATCAGCCCCGCGGCCCGCCCGGTGCAGCGGTCGGAGACCTCGTTCCGCATGTTCCGCACGGCCTGCAACGGAGAGCGGGTGACGCTCGTCGGGATGACGACCACCACGGAAGTGCTGCAGGACGGC
>DASTYH010000333.1:0-2115 GCA_035765075.1 Gemmatimonadales bacterium | reverse complement strand
CCCCCTGCTTCAGGCAGTGACTGATCGTTTCGACACAGATGGCGTGACAGCGACTGCAATGGTCGATGCACTCCGCCATCGCGCCGGTGTGCATGGAAGTCATGGTTGCCATTCTCGTACCTCCTGGCTGGTGCGACAGATTCGATTCACCCGCCAACATGGGACGAAACCGGCGCTCGACCCGTGACGCAGGCCACGGAATCGATTCCGTTCTGCGGTCGCCTATTCCTCCGGCAGCGGCCCGATCACCATGGAGCGGCCGGGCCCCATGCTCGTCTCCGTCCGGAGCCACGCGCCGCTCGCGCGATCGAACCAGCTCGTCACCGTCCGATCCATCGCATCCACCGCCACACGCCACGCAATCGCCGGCTGACCGCCAAAGCCGGTGACCGACTCTTCTCCGGCAACCCGGACCCCGTACCAGACGAGCCCGCCCGCCTCATGGATGTAGAACGGGATCCGGGCGGCGTATCCGGCCGCGAGCGGGAGGGAGCCGATCACCTGCTCCAGCACCGCCGAATCGAACGTCGGCTCCGCCGTACCATGCGCCACCGGGACGGGCGCTCCCTCATTCGGCGTGACGGCGCCGGTCACGCTGTCGGCGCGGAAGTCGAGCCGCATGCGCCGGGTCGGCTGCGTGGAGTGGTGCCAGACCGGCTGCAGCGTCCGCCGCCGCACGAGACTCGTGTCGAAGATCGTGCCGCGAGGCGATTCGACCGTCTTGACGATGAGGAGCCCCGCCTCGCCCGCCGCATCGGCGGCGGAAACGACGATCCGGATCGTGGCGCCGCCCAGCTCCTTCCCGTTCTCCCGCATGACGAGCCGGTAGGAGGACGAGCCGAGGGAGAGCCGCCGACCGTCCACGGCCTCGTCGCCGGCCCGGACGGCAGGGGGCGTCGGCTCCTGCGCCCGGGCAGCCGCGAGCGGGGCCGCAAGGAGGAGGATGGTACCGAGGGCGAGCGCGGGCCGAAGGGTGAAGCGCATGACTGCTCCGGGTGGACGATGGACTCTGACTGGGCCGACGCCGGACCTACGCGGCGGGGCCGTCGTTCGATTCAGCGCGCAGGGAATGGACCCTGACCGACCGGAGGGTTGACAGAAAACTACAGTTGTCGTATTACATCTGTAGACCTTTCCCGGACCGATCATGCCCGAGCCGCACCAGCTGACCGAGCTCCAGATCGCCATCATGCGCATCCTCTGGGAGCGCCGGCAGGCCACCGTCGCGGAGATCCACGCCGCGCTTCTCGATGAGCGCGGGCTCGCCCCGACGACGGTCTCCACCCTGCTCTCCCGGCTCGAGAAGCGGGGGGCGGTGAAACATCGGACGGTGTCCCGCCAGTATGTGTACTACCCCCTCATCTCCGAGGAGGACGTGCGGGCCTCGATGGTCGCCGACCTCACGGAGCAGCTCTTCGACGGGGATGTGGCCGAGCTGGTGAGCCACCTGCTGAGGGCACGGGACATGACGCCGGGCGACCTGGAGAAGGTGAAGGAGCTGATCGCCACCCACGAAGCTGGTACGGAGGTCTCCGATGAGCACCGCTGACGCCCTCGCCTGGCTCCTCACGTACGCGCTGCACAGCACGCTGCTGCTCGGCGGTGCCTGGCTCCTCACCGAGCGCGGACCCGTGCACTCGCACCGCCTCCGGGACCTCTTCTGGAAGACCGCGCTCGCCGGGAGCATCGTGACCGCCACGGCGCAGGTGGCGCTCCAGCGCGCCGACTGGACCCGCGGGCTCGCGCCGGCCGCCACTCCCTCCGTCGTCATCGCGCCTGGCGATCTGCCGATGCCGATGCCGGTCGGTCTCGGGAGGCGTGCGGTCCCGGAGGCGGGGAGCGCGGGTTACCAGGCGGCGGGTACCGCGCCCGCGCTGCCGCTCGCCGCCGTGCTCGTCGGGCTCTGGGGACTCGTGGCGGCCGCGGGCATCGCGCGGCTGGTGCTCCTGCACCGGCGCTTCTCGCTCAGGCTCGGACAGCGCGAGCCGGTGCGGTCGCTCCCGGTGCTGACCCTCCTCGAGGAACTGCGCGTGGCGAGCGGCACGACGCTGCGCGTCCGCCTCACGCGCTCCGACGCCCTCGGCAGTCCCGTCGCGCTCGGCACGAGCGAGATCT
>DASTYH010000332.1:0-13339 GCA_035765075.1 Gemmatimonadales bacterium | reverse complement strand
CCAGGAGGAGTCTCCCTTCACCTCGGACCAGGCGTACATCGACGTCGGCGCACGATCGGCGGAGGAGGCGCGCGCGCTGGGCGTGGTCGTCACCGCACCCATCGCCGGAACGAAGCGCCCCCACCGCTACGGCTCGGCGCTGCTCGCCGCGCCAGTGGCCGGCCGGAGGGCGGCGTGTGCGGCACTCCTCCGCGCCGTCCTCGGCGCGCCGGGAGGGTCGGCGGTCGCCGCCTTCGTGGTGGAGCAGGGGCTCGGTGCACGCGGGCTCCTCACCGCAATCAACGAGCACGGCCCCTTCGAGGAAATCGTCCTGCTCGATGGCGGAGATGCCGATGCCGCCGTTTCCGTTCTCGCCGACTCGATCGCGACCCGGGGCGGCACCGTCCGGATCGCCCGCTGGACGCTGCGGACGCGATTCGGGGGGACGCCGGTCGAAACGGTGGACCTCACCGACGCCGCCGCGCTGGAGCAGCGGCTCGTCACCTGGCTCCGGGGTGGCCGGTGAATTCGCGCTGGCTGCTCCTCGCGCTCGGTCTCGCCGCGCCCGGGAAGCTGAGCGCGCAGGCAGACCGGATGGCGGATGCGGAACGGGTCCTCCGCACGCTGGTCGAGAGCTACGGTCCGTCGGGAATGGAGGGACCGACGCGGGATGAAGTGAAGCGGCTCCTCCCCTCCTGGGCGCGCGCCGAGACCGATACGGCGGGCAATCTGTGGGTCCGGATCGGTCCGGGCGGCGACCCGGTGGTGTTCGTGGCACACCTGGACGAGATCGGATTCCGGATCGCCACGATCAACGACGACGGCACCCTCGAGCTGACTCGGCTGGGTGGCTTCTTCCCCTCGCTCTTCGAGGCGCAGCCCGCGCTGGTGCACGTGGGTGCGCGCGATCCCGTCCCGGCCATCTTTCGTCCGCGCAGCGCCACCGGAGCGCCGGAGCGGCGGACGCCTCCGGCCATCGTGGGGGACGTCGGCACCACCTCCCGCGCCGCCACCGACGCACTCGGCGTCCGCGTCGGCCACACGATGACGATGCCCAAGCATTACGTACGGCTCGCCGGCACCCGCGTCACGGGCCGCTCGTTCGATGACCGGGTCGGATCGGCGGCGCTCCTGCTCGCCCTCCAGGCGCTGGACCGCTCGCGGCTGCAGCACGAGGTGATCTTCCTCTGGAGCGTGCGCGAGGAGATCGGGCTCGAGGGGGCGGCGGCGGCGGCGCGCGCGCTCGGTCTTGCCCCGCGCCGCGTCCATGCGGTGGACACCTTCGTCTCCGCCGACTCGCCGCTCGAGCTGCCGGTGTTCGGCGTGGCCCCGCTCGGTCAGGGGGCGGTGATCCGTGCCGTCGACAACAGCGCGGTGGCCCCGGCGCCGCTCGTGGACTCGCTGCTGGCGCTCGCCGCCGCCCGGCGGATCCCGCTCCAGCTCGGCGCCACCAACGGCGGCAACGACGGCTCGGCGTTCGCGCCGTGGGGCGTGCCCGACGTTCCGATCGCGTGGCCGCTGCGGTATTCGCATTCCCCGGCCGAGGTCGCCGACCTGCGCGATGTCGTGGCGCTCGCGGATCTGGTGCGGGCGATTGCGGAGGCGTGGTAGCGGCGGGCCTTGCCTCGCAGTCGCCGTGGTTGCATAATTATGCATTATGCAAACTTCTCGCGGCGTCCTCGCCCTCGCCTTCTCCGGCGGCCTCGATACCTCCTACTGCGTTCCCTTCCTCGCGGACGCCGGCTGGCGGGTCCACACCGTCTTCGTCAACACCGGCGGCACCACCCCCGATGACCGCGCCGCGATCGCGCGGCAGGCGGCGGCGGTGGGGGCGGCGGAGCACCACGAAGTGGACGCGCGGCGCGAGGTCTTCGACCGCTTCGTCCGCCACCTGATCCACGGCAACGTCCTGCGCGGCGAGGTCTATCCCCTCTCGGTCGCCGCCGAGCGGACACAGCAGGCCATCTCGGTGATCGAGGTGGCCCGGCGGATCGGCGCCACGGCGGTGGCGCACGGCTCCACCGGCGCCGGCAACGACCAGGTCCGCTTCGACATCGCCCTCCGGGTGCTCGCTCCCGACCTCGCGATCGTCACGCCGATCCGGGACGCCGGGGTCCGCCGCGAGCAGTCCATCGCGTACCTCACCGAGCGCGGACTCCCCGTTCCGGCGAAGGCGGGAGCGTACAGCATCAATCGCGGGCTCTGGGGAACGACCTGGGGCGGCGGCTGGACGCACGACACCTGGGCCGGTCCGCCGGCCGAGCTGCTCGACCCCCCCGCCGACGCGCCGGCGCCCGCCGAGCACGTCATCGCCTGGAAGAGCGGCACGCCGGTGGCACTCGATGGCGAGCCCGTCGACGGCGCGACGCTGGTTGACCGGCTGGGCGCGCTGGCCGATGCGTACGGCGTGGGGCGGAACATCCACGTCGGCGAAACGGCGCTCGGGATCAAGGGGCGCATCGGGTTCGAGGCGGGCGCGGCGCTCATCCTCATTGCCGCGCACCGGGAGCTCGAGAAGCTCGTGCTCACCAAGTGGCAGGCCTTCTGGAAGGACCAGCTCGGCCGCTTCTACGGCGACCGGCTCCACGAAGGGCATTACTTCGATCCGACGCTCCGCGACATCGAGGCGATGTTCGAGAGCTCGCAGCAGCGGGTGACCGGCGAAACGCGCGTGCGCCTCGCGCCCGGCCGCTTCCAGGTGGTCGGGGCCCGGAGCCCCTTCTCGATGATGGACACGTCCATCGCCACCTACGGCGAAGAGAACCTGCTCTGGACGGGCGACGAGGCGCGTGCGTTCGCGCGGGTCTCGGCGATCCCCGAGCTCCTCGCCGGCAGGGCGGGGGGCGGCTGAGGGAGGAAGCATGGTCGTCACGACGCGGGTCCGGCTCGACCGGATCGCCTCCAGTACCCGGAACGCCCACCTCGCCCCCGAGGTGATCGTGGGCGACGAGATCGTGGCCACGGAAGGCTACGTGCTCGCAGTCCGGATCCTCGAGGACAAGTCCTCGTACAACACCGTCGAGGATCTCTCCGGGCGGATGGTGTCGCTCAGGGCGGGGGACGTCCTCGCGGGCACGCTCGGCGCGCGCCGCGCACTCCGCGGCTACGCCGGCGAGGTACCGTCGCACATCGCCGTCGGCGACGTGATCCACGTCCTCAACCTGGGCGGGATCCTCGGGCGCTGCACGTCGGTCAATCCCGACATCGGGCCGCCATTCAGCGCGCAGGTCCTCGGCGCCGTGCTCACCTTCCCGGCGCTCGGGGACCGGGTCGGCCGCCCCGCGCACATCCGCGACCACGCGGTCCCGGCCGCGGAGCGGCTCGAGGCGCGGATCCCCGTGGTCTACGTCGCCGGAACCTGCATGAACGCGGGCAAGACGGTGGCCGCCACGGAGCTCGTGCGCGGCCTCTCGCACGGCGGCCTCCGGGTGGCGGCGGCCAAGCTCACCGGCGTCTCGCTGATGCGCGACGCCCTCTCCATGCAGGATGCGGGCGCCGTCGCGGCGCTCACCTTCAACGACGTCGGGATCGCCACGACGCACCCCGGCGTCACCGTCTCGAGCGCCAAGGGGATCTTCAACCGCCTGGCCGCCGCCAAGCCCGACGTGATCGTGGCCGAGCTGGGCGACGGGATCCTCGGCGAGTACGGCGTGCAGGACATCCTCCGCGACCCGGAGCTCTCGGCGGTCGGCGCCGCGTGGATCATGGCGGCTCCCGATCCGGTCGCCTGCTGGGGCGCCCTGCAGCTCATGCGCGACGAGTTCGGGCTCCCGATCACCGCCTTCACCGGTCCCGCCACCGACAACGATGTCGGCCAGAGCTACATCCGCGCCTCGCTCGGCCTCCCGGCGTTCAACGCCCGGCGGAACCCGGACGAGCTCATCGACGCGGCCCGCGCCGGCATCGAGGCATGGACGGCGCAGCATGCCGCGCCGGTCGAGGTGGGCGCGTGACCGGACTGCGCGTGGCGGTGGTCGGCGGGGCGGGATATGCCGGCGGGGAGCTGCTCCGGCTCCTCCTCCAGCACCCTGACGTCGTCGAAGTCGTGGCGACGAGCAGGAGCCAGGCGGGAAAGCCGATCGCGGACGTGCATCCGTCGCTCGCGCCGCTCACCGAGTCCCGCTTCTCGGGGAACACGCCGGGTGAGATCGCCCGGGGCCACGACGTCGTCTTCCTGGCGCTCGAGCATGGCGAGTCGTCGCGGGTGGCGGCGGAGCTCTTTGCGGCGGGCCCCGGGCTCGTGGTCGACCTCGCCGCGGACTTCCGCGTGGCGGCGCCCCGGCTGTACGAGCGCTACTACGGGGCACACGCCGCGCCCGACTTCGTCGGCCGCTTCGTCTACGGCCTCGCCGACGTCCTCGGCGAGCGGCTGCGCGGCGCCGCCGCCATCGCGGCGCCCGGCTGCTTCGCCACGGCGGCCCAGCTCGCGCTCTACCCCCTGGCGTCGCTCGCCACCCACGACCCGGTCATCGCTCCCGCCCTCTTCGCGGTGACCGGCTCGAGCGGTGCCGGCGTCCAGCCGAAGCCGACGACGCACCACCCCGCGCGCGCCCACAACATGTTCGCGTATTCCGTCCTCTCGCACCGCCACGAGGCGGAAGTGATTTCCGGCTGGCGGCAGTGGGCGGGCGATGCTGCCGCCACCCCGCGGCTCATGGTGCACGCCGGCCCCTTCGTCCGGGGCATTCACCTCACGCTCCACACGCGGCTCGGCAGTGACCCGGGCGATGTGCGGGAGCGCTACCGTACGGCGTTCGCCGGCCGGCCTTTCGTTCGCGTCCTCGACCATCCCCCCGAGCTCGCGCACATCGTGGGGAGCAACTACGTGCTGCTCCACGCGGCGGTGAGTGACGACCGGCGCGAGCTGCAGGTCTCCCTCGTGCTCGACAATCTCGTCAAGGGCGCCGGGGGACAGGGCATACAGGCCATGAACCTGGCACTCGGCCTCCCGGAGACGGCGGGCCTCGCGGCAACAGGAGTCTATCCATGCTGACCACCGCGGGGGACGCGCTCCTCCCCGTCTATGCGCAGATGCCGGTCCGTCCCGTGTCCGGACATGGGTCGTGGCTCGTGGACGAATCGGGCGCGGAGTGGCTCGACGCATACGGCGGTCATGCCGTGGCCGCCACCGGGCACAGCCACCCCCACGTCGTCCGCGCAATTGCGGAGCAGGCGGCGAAGCTCCTCTTCTACTCATCGGCGGTGCCGCACCCGAACCGGGAGCGGCTCGCGGCGGAGCTCGCGCGGCTCGTGCCGGAACCGCTCGGGCGCGTCTTCTTCTGCAATTCCGGCGCGGAGGCGAACGAAAACGCCCTCGGCCTCGCCCGGAAGGTCACCGGCCGGCAGAAGATCGTCTCGCTCGCCGGTGGGTGGCATGGCCGCACCGTCGCCACGCTCGCCGTGACCGACGGCGAGAAGTACGAGGCCGGAGCTCGCCGCGCGGGAATGCCCCTCTCCGAGAAGGTCCCCTTCGACGACGTCGCCGCGCTCGAGCGCGCAGTGGACGAGACGGTGGCCGGCGTGATCCTGGAGCCGGTGCAGGGGATGACCGGCGCCCGGGATTGCAGTCCCGCCTTTCTCGAGGCGGCACGACGGATCTGCGACGACCGGGGGGCGCTGCTGCTCTTCGACGAGGTGCAGTGCGGTGTCGGGCGCTGCGGCGGGTTCACCGCCGCCGAGGCGTACGGGGTGGTGCCCGACGTGCTGACGCTCGCGAAGGGGCTCGGCTCGGGCCTCCCCATCGCCGCCACGATCACCACCCCCGAGGTGGCGGCCGAGCTCCGGATCGGGGACCTCGGAAGCACCTTCGGAGGGGGGCCCGTGCCGTGTGCGGCGGCGCTCGCGACGATCGAGGTGATCGAACGCGAAGGACTCATCGCCAACGCCATCGAGGTGGGCGAGCGGCTGCGTACCGGCGCGCTCGCGCTCGGCGTGCGTGCCGTGCAGGGGCGCGGCCTGCTCCTCGGCCTTCGGCTGGGGCGCCCCGCCTCCACCGTCCAGCAGGGACTCTTCCGCCGGCGCATCCTCACCGGCACCTCCTCGGACCCCGAGGTGCTGCGGCTCCTGCCCCCCCTCTCGTTCAGCGCCCGGGAGGCGGATCTCCTTCTCGCAGGGCTCGGCGAGGTGCTGCATGAAGCGTGATTATCTCGCCATGGAGGACTGGAGCGGGGCGGAGACCGCCGGGCTCCTCGCGCTCGCGGCCCGGGTCAAGCGGGGGGAGATCTCCGGCGGGCTCGAGCGGAAGGTGCTCGCCATGGTCTTCATGGACCCGAGTCTCCGGACGCGCAGCAGCTTCGAGACCGCGATGTTCCTGCATGGCGGGCACGCCCTCGTGCTCGAGCCGGGAAAGGGAAGCTGGACGCTCGAGACGGCGCACGGCGTCGTGATGGACGGAACCTCGGTGGAGCACGTGGTGGAGGCGGCGCGCGTGCTCGCCCGCTATGCCGATGCCCTGGCGGTGCGCGCATTCCCGAAGGGCACCGACTGGGCGGTGGAGCGGGAGGACCGCGTGATCCGCGACTTCGCGCGCTTCTCGGAGAAGCCCGTGATCAACCTCGAGAGCAGCCGCCGCCATCCCTGCCAGGGGCTCGCCGACGCGATGACGCTGCAGGAGAAACTGGGCGACACGCGCGGGAAGCGGTTCGTGCTCTCCTGGGCCTGGCATCCGAAGGCGCTGCCCACGGCGGTCCCCGCGAGCGCCGCCATCGCCGCCGCCCGGATGGGAATGGACGTCGTGATCGCCCGACCGAAGGGCTATGACCTCGATCCCGACGACATGGCGACGGTCGGGCGCGTGGCGGGCGAGGCGGGGGGCGCCCTCAGCGTGAGCGACGACATGGACGCCGCGCTGGAGGGCGCGGACGCCGTGTACGTGAAGGCGTGGGGATCGCTCGAGCGCTTCGGCCAGCCGGAGGCGGAGGCGGAGCTCCGGCGGCCGCACCGGGGCTGGCGCCTCACCGCGGAGCGGCTCCGCGCCACGCGCCAGGGAAAGGCGATTGCGATGCACTGTCTTCCGGTGCGCCGCAACGTCGAGATCGACGACGCCGTCCTCGATGGTCCGAACTCGGTGGTGGTGGACCAGGCGGAAAACCGGCTGCACGCGCAGCGGGCGCTGGTGCTGGAGCTGATCGGCAATCCTCCCGGAGACGCGCATGGCCATTGATCCGACGAAGGGCATTGCGGGGCTGAAGGGCGCGCTGCGCTACGTGCGCGCCTATCGCGACCAGATCTTCGTCGTGAAGCTCGGCGGCGACGTGCTGAACGACCCCGAGGTGCTCGATCGCGTGACGGCGCAGCTCGCCCTGCTGTCCTCGCTCAGCATCCGGCTGGTGGTGGTGCACGGCGGCGGCCCGCAGGCCACGGCCCTGAGCCGCCGCCTCGGACAGGAGCCGCGCATCGTGGCGGGACGGCGGGTGACGGACGACGCCGCGCTCGAAGTAGCCAAGATGGTCTACGCAGGCCAGCTCAACACCGACCTCATCGCGTCGCTGCGGGAACACAACGTGCAGGCGGTAGGATTGAGCGGGGTGGACGCGGATCTCATCACCGCGCACCGCCGGCCGCCGGTGGACGTGGTGGACGATGCCGGGGCGACCGTGCGGGTGGACTACGGCCATGTCGGGGATCTCGATCGGGTGGATCCCCGCGTGCTCACCACGCTGATGGAGTCCCGCTTCGTCCCCGTGGTGGCGAGCCTCGCGGGGGACGAGGAGGGGAATGTCTACAACGTGAATGCCGACACCGTGGCCGAATCGCTCGCCACGGCGCTCCGGGCAATGAAGCTCATCTTCCTGACCGGCGCGCCCGGCGTTCTCCGGGACCGGAACGATCCTGCGACGCTCGTCACCTTCGCCGACCCCGACGACCTTGCCGAGCTCATGAAGAGCGGCGCGCTCGCGGGTGGCATGCGTCCCAAGGTCGAGGCGTGCATCCGCGCGGCAACGGGCGGCGTGGAGCGGACGCACATCATCGACGGCCGCGCGGAAGACTCGCTCCTCCTCGAGGTGTTCACCGGCTCCGGCTGCGGCACCATGATCGTGGGACGGAAGGAGAAGGCCACCTACCTTGGCGTTGACCTGGCCGGCTGAGATCGAGCTGCTGCGCGAGCTCGTCGGCACGCCCTCGGTGAGCGGGAGCGAGGAGGCCATCGGGCGCCTGGTCGAGGAGCGGCTGCGCGCGCAGGGGCTCGACGTCGTGCGCGATGAGGCCGGAGTGCGTGTCGAAGTGCGCGGACGGGAGCCGGGTCCGACGCTCGCGCTCGTCTCGCACCTCGATGTCGTTCCCCCCGGCGAAGGGTGGACCCGCGACCCGTTCACGCCGTCGCTCGAGGAGGGCCGCCTCTATGGACGCGGCTCCGGCGACGCAAAGGCGTCGGTCGCCGCGATGCTCTGCGCTGCCGCGGACCTCGCCGAGTCGGGGATCCGCGCCGGCCGCCTCGTGGTGATCCTGGGCTACGGCGAGGAAACGAAGCTGACCTCGATGCCCGTCGCCGTGGAGCGGACGGGTTCCATCGACGCCGCCATCGTCGGGGAGCCGACCAATCTCGATTTCGCCGTGGCCCAGCGAGGGCTCATGATGGTGGATCTCGTGGCGACGGGGGACCAGCGGCATGCGGGGTATGCGGCCGAGGACGGCGAGTTCACCAATGCCGCCGTAGCGCTGGCGCGCGATCTCGTGCGGCTCGGTGGCCTCTTCCCCGATCGGCCCCACCCGGTGCTCGGCGCGCCCACCGTGACGCCCACGATGCTCCAGGCGGGCGTGAGCCGGAACGTCACGCCGCCGACGGCGCGCGCGGTGCTCGACGTCCGCAGCACGCCGAGCTGGCCGCACGGGGAGATCGCCGAGCGGCTCCGTGCCGAGCTGGCGTCGGAGGTCGTCGTCACCTCCGATCGCCTGGTGCCGTGCGAGACCCCGCAGGGCTCGCGCCTTCTCGCCCTCGCCGAGTCGGTCCGCCCCCAGGCCGCCCGGTACGGCAGCCCCACCTGCTCCGACTGGGTCTTCCTCCGCCATGTCGACGCGTTCAAGTGCGGCCCCGGGACGAGCCGCCGCTCGCATACGCCCGACGAGTACGTGGACCTCCACGAAGTCTCCGCCGCGCGGCGCTTCTACGCGAAGGTGGGGGAGGCGTACCTCTCGTGACGCGCGCGCCGAAGCGGGTCGGCGCCACGGGGAACACGCTCTGGTCTCCCGGCGCCTCCCTCGATGCCGCGATGCTCGCGTACACCATCGGGGACGATCCGGTGTGGGACGCGCGGCTCCTCCGCTGGGATATTCTCGGCAGTCTCGGTCACGCCGCCGGCCTCCGGCGGAGCGGCATCATCAGCGCGAGAGAGTACGTCCGGATGCAGCGCGCCCTCCGCGCGGCGCTCCGCGCGGCGGAGACGGGGAAGCTCGCCATCGAGCCGGGACAGGAGGATGTGCACTCGGCGGTGGAGATCTGGCTCACCGGGCGCTACGGAGCGGTCGGCGAGCGGTTGCACACCGGCCGCTCCCGGAACGACCAGGTCGCCGCCGACCTCCGGCTCTATCTCAAGGACGAGGGGCTCCGGCTCCACGGCGCCGCGCTCGACCTGGCCGACGCGCTGCTCGAGTTCGCCGGCCGGCACGCGCGCGTGCTCTGGCCCGGCTACACCCACCAGCGCCGCGGCATGCCGTCGTCCGCCGGCGTGTGGGCCGCCGGGTACGCCGAGGGCGTGCTGGACACCGCGGAGTCGCTCGCCGGCGTGTGGCCGCGGCTCGACCGGTCGCCGCTCGGAAGCGCGGCGGGATACGGCGCCCCGCTCCCGCTCGACCGGGAAGCGACCGCACGGGCGCTCGGCTTCGCGGGCGTCGACCATGCCGTGACCACGGTGCAGGGATCCCGCGGGAAGGTGGAGGCCGCGGTCCTCTTCTGGTGCGTGCAGTTCGGGCACGATCTTGGCCGGCTTTCCACCGACGTGATCCTCTTCACGGCCGAGGAGTTCGGCTGGCTCACGCTCCCGGCGGAGCTCGCGACGGGCTCCAGCATCATGCCGCAGAAGCGGAACCCCGATCTCTTCGAGCTGACCCGCGCGCGCGCGGGCGTCGTGCAGGGGGAGCTCGCCGCGGTCCTCGCCATCTCCGGGAAGCTGAGCGGCGGCTATCATCGCGACTTCCAGCTCCTCAAGGCGCCGCTGATGCGGGGCATCGACGCCACGGGCGCGATGCTGACCATGATGGCGGCGGCAGTGCCGCGCCTCGGCGTGGATCCCGCGCGCGGTCGCCGCGCTCTCGACGGGCCGACCCTCGCGACCGACGAAGTGATGCGCCGGGTGCGCGAAGGGACTCCCTTCCGCCGAGCCTATCGCGAGGTCGCGGCGGCGGTGCGCGCCGGCGAGCCGATGCCCGACCTGGCGTCGGCCGAAATCCTCGAGAGCCGGCGCAGCACGGGCGGGCTCGGCAACCTGGGGCTCCAGGCGCTCCGGGCTCGCCTCCGGTCGGCGCGCGCCTGGAATCTCCGGGAGCGCCGGCGATTCGATCGGGCGATGGCCGCGCTGGCCGGGCGGAGGTCGCAATGACCGCGGACCGCAGGAAGCGGCACCTCAAGATCCTGGAGCTGATCGCCACGCGCGCACTGCACACCCAGGAGGAGCTCGCCGAGGCGCTGGCGGCGGAAGGGTGGGACGTCACGCAGTCGAGCGTGAGCCGCGACATCGCGGCGCTCGGGCTGGTGAAGGTGGCGGGCGCCTACCGGAAGCCGGAACCGGTGGCCGCCGCCTCGGAGGATCCCGACGAGCGCCGCATCGCGGAGGGCGTGCTCGGCATCGACCCCGCGGGTGACGCGATGATCGTCCTGCACACGCCCCCGGGCGAGGCGAACCGGGTCGGCGCCGCCCTCGACCGCCTGGCTTGGCCCGAGATCAGCGGGACGCTGGCGGGGGACGACACGATCTTCGTGGCGGTCCGCGACCGGAATGCGCAGCAGAAGGTCCTCCGCGATCTGCGGCGCCTCACGCAGTAACGGGTCAGGACTCGACGCACCTGCCGGCAGAGGGGTCCGCCACTCCCCGTTTCACTCCCGGCTCCCCGCCGAACCGTTCCCCCTCCAGCCCGGTCCCCGGACGAATCGCCCGGGCTTCGCGCCGGTGTGCTCGCCGTCCGCGAGGACCGGGACGCCGTTCACGAGAACGTGCCGCATCCCGACGCTGTACTGGTGCGGCTGCTCGAACGTGGCGCGGTCGCTGATCGTGGCGGGATCGAAGACGGCGATATCCGCGAAATAGCCGGGACGGAGCGCGCCCCGGTCCCGGATCCCGATGTTCGTGGCCGGAAGGAGCGTGAGCCGCCGGATCGCCTCCTCGAGTGGAATGATCCGCTCCTCCCGGACGTACCGGCCCAGGAGTCGCGCAAAGTTGCCGTAGGCGCGCGGATGGGTGCCGCTCCGGAGGAAGACTCCCTCGGTCGCGTAGGAGCCGCCGTCCGAGCCGAAGCTCATCCACGGGATCGCGATCTTCCGGCGGACGTTCTCCTCGGACATCGTGAAGAAGACACACCCCACGTCGCTCCCGTCCTGGATCACGAGGTCCATCGCCGTCTCCTCGGGCGACGTGCCTCGCGCGCGCGCCACGTCGCCCAGCGTCCTGCCGATCAGGTAGCGAAGCGAGTCCTCCCGGAACGAGACGAGGAGGATGCCGTCGGGTCCGCCGGCGTTTGCGAAGGCATTGTCGTAGCCATCCCCCTCGCCTCGCATCTCCGCCGCCACCCGCGCGCGGATCGCGGGATCACGGAGCCGCTCGACCCAGGCGTCGAATCCCCCTTCCTGGACCCACGTCGGCATCGTGGCATCGAGGCCGGTCGAGCTGGCGGGGTAGGTGTACATGTCGGCGGTGATGCGGAGGCCGGCGGCGCGCGCCGAATCCACCTTCCGGATGGCGGCATCGAGCTTGTTCCAGTTGGCGCGACCCGACGCCTTGAAATGGTAGATCTCCGCGGGAACGCCGGCCTCGCGCGCAATGGTGATGAGCTCGTCGAGCGCCTCGAGGAGCCCGCCCCCCTCGTCACGCACGTGGGAGATGTACATCCCTCCGTGGCGCCCCGCGGCGCGCGCGAGCGCAATGAGCTCCTCGGTGCGTGCGTAGTCCGCCGGCGCATAGATCAGGGACGACCCCACGCCCAGCGCGCCCTCCCGCATTGCCGTCTCCACGAGCGCTTCCATCCGCGCCAGCTCATCGGCAGTGGGCGCCCGGTTCTCATGGCCGAGCTCGTGGATGCGCACCGTCGTGGCGCCGATGAACGAGGCGACGTTCGGCGAGACACCTCGGCGCTCGAGATGCTCCAGGTATTCGCCGAGCGTGGTCCAGGGGATCTCATAGCGAATGTCCCGCTGCGCTTCGAGCGCGCGTTGCCGCATCGCCTCGTTGACGGGCCCGGGGCTCGAGCCCTCGCCGAAGATCTCGAGCGTCACCCCCTGGCGGATGTCGCCCTGGGAGCGGCCGTCGTGCAGGAGGGACGTCGTCGCCCAGCTCAGCATGTTGATGAAGCCGGGCGCCACCGCCAGGCCGCGCGCATCGATCTCGCGCCCTCCGCGGTCCGCGCTCAGGTCGCCGATCGCGGCGATCCGGTCCCCGCGGACGCCCACGTCCGCGGTCCGGGGCGCGGAGCCGCTCCCGTCATACACCGTTCCTCCGCGGATGACGATGTCGTACGCGGGGAGAGGTGGTGTGGGCCGTGGAGCGCAGGCGGCGAGGGCGAGGAGGGCCCCCGGAAGCCGGAATCGCATGGAAGACTCCCTTGTCTGGCGCGGTTGGCGGATTGGCCCTACGATGGATACGGTCTCAACGTGCTGCAAGGACGCGCAACATGTACGAAACGATCGTCCCCCGGATCGTCCCACGCGGCTTCCTCCCGATCGCCGTGCTCCTCCTGGGCGGCTGCCAGGAGCTCGGCCTCAAACGGGAGCCCCCGCGCGAGGAGTTCATTGCCGACTCGGTGGCCGACACCGCGCCCGCACCGGCACCCCGCGCCACGGCCTCGCGGACCCGCGACCGGGGGTCGTACCCGAGCGCTGAGGACGTGATGTACGGTCCCCGGCCTCCGCGCGACACCGCGCCCGCCGCGCAGCAGAGCACGGCGAGCCAGCGGAGTCGGCTCTGGGGCGAAATGAAGGCGGATCTCGAGCGGCTCGTCCGGGCCCAGGAGCAGCACCTCGCCAACACCGGTGAGTATGCCACGCGATTCCAGGTCCTCGGGCTCCGCTACGTTCCCCACGCCGGGGTGGACGTCAGCATCGTGAGCGCCACGGATACCGGCTGGGTGGGACGAGCCGTAAGGTCGGGGTGGGAAGGAAGAAGCTGCGTCGTCTGGGTGGGCCGGCCGGAGTCCCGTCCCGCCACGGACCGGCAAG
>DASTYH010000331.1:0-13647 GCA_035765075.1 Gemmatimonadales bacterium | reverse complement strand
GGGGCTCCCGGCGGAGGGCCCGGCCGGCGGTTCGAATTATCGATGTCCGCCGCGATCAGCCACGGCTCCTGAGCGCGCCGGCGCAGTGCCAGCACGAATTTCCCCACGTCCTCGGTTTCGGCGTCGTACCGGTAGCCGCCGATGATGTAACCGAGCGAGTCGTCAGTGGCGAAGGCCAGCGCCCGAAGGCGCAGCTCGCCGCCAGCGCTCCGGTAGGCCTCCGCGATGGCGGTTCGGCCGCGTGCAGGAGGACGGCCGCTCTGCAGCGCCATCCCGTCACTGGTGAAGAGGGCCGCGAGGCCGGCGGGATCGCGCCCCTTCCAGAGCCGCTCGTAGTCGCGAAGGACGCGGTCGAGCTCGGCGGGGAGTGCGACCGAGGGAAGCGGCGGCCCCGCCGGTCGCTCCTGCGCGCTTACCACATGCGTCAGAATCAGGAGAAACCCGACAGTGACCACGACACGGATCCGTCGTACACGATTCATGGAAATCACTCCGGCGCGAGGCCGTGGCGGGCGCCGCCTGTCGCCCCATTCGCGGCCGATCCGGCGGTCTGCCGGTAGGCGATGAAGAAGAGCGTAGCGAGGACCAGGTCCAGGCCGCCGAACAGCGCGACCGAGGCAGGAACCCTTCCCGCGGCAAACAGGATGAAAACGGGTACGGCGAAGACGAGCTTTTCGAGGATGGCCGGCAGCATCAGCGGCCGGAACCGGATGGGATCGCGCCCGATGAGCAGGAAGACGAACTGCCAGGCGAGCGCCACCCCGATGAAACCATAGAAGTACTCGACGTGGGTGATCGGAGGCGGCAGGTCCCGGCCGATGCGCTCGGCCATGAAATACTGCGGGAGGAGAACGATGATCCCGTAGATGCCTGCGATCGTGAATACGCGCCGCGGAAATCGATGCATCGGCTCCTCAGGGAAGGGTGGCGGGTCAGCTTCCGGCCGGCTGCAGCCGGGCCTCGAGCCGTTCGGTCAGGAGTCCGCAGTCGTTCGACTCGACCCGCAGGGTCGGCTGGGCCCAGTTCTCGTATCCGGGCTTCTCGATCCGTACGCTGTAGCGGCCCGGCTGGCTTCCGCCGGCGAGGACGAGCGGCGCACCGTGAATATCGGTGCCTCCGAGGACGAGCGGGATCTCCTCCCCGCCAAATTCGAGTGTGCCGAGGGCCCCGTCGGCCGCCGGGGCGCCGGTCACCGAGTCGCGGACCACCACCTCCACGGCCACGCCGGGAGAGAGGATGCAGTCGGCGGGCGTCTCACAGGCGCCGGCCAGAGCGGTGAATGATGCAACCCAGACTGCGGCGCTGACTCGCATGTACGTCATCCTCCTTCCGGTCAAGGGCACCACGCGCGGAGCTTAGGTCACGTCCGGGCCGCGCGCGCGATTCCGCGGAGCATTCCGGCGAACACCAGCTGATGAAGGGGCCAGCTCGCATACCAGTAGACGAGGCCGCCCACACCGAGCGGATCGAAGGTCGCCGTCTGGCGGATCGTGGACCCTGCGGCCTCGGGCACGACCTCGAACTCGAGCCAGGCCGTCCCCGGAAGCTTCATCTCGGCGCGAAGGCTGACGCGATTCGGGTCGCAGACCTCGACCCTCCAGCAATCGAGCGTCTCACCCACCGCGAGCTCCTCCGGATCCCGCCGCCCCCGCCCCATTCCCACCCCGCCGACGAGGCGGTCGAGCCATCCCCGCAGCTGCCAGAGCCAGTTGCCGTAGTACCAGCCGTTCTTTCCGCCGATCCGACGTATCGCGCGAATGGCCCGCTCCGGTGTCGCATCCACATGGATCGAGCGGGCATCGATGAGCCGGTTCCGTCGATCGCGTGCCTCGTCGGCGATGGCCTGCCGGATCGCCTCGGCTACTCCGCGCGGCCGGATCGAAAAGTCCCGGAGCGCCGCATCATCGCGCACCACCGTGGGATGCCGGAGACTTTCCACCAGGGCGCGTCCGACCCGAGCATACAGCGGGGTTACGAGCGCGAGCCAGAGACTCGAAAGCCGGGGGGTCAGCACGGGTACCGGGACCATCACCCGTCGAAGTCCGCGCTGCCTGGCATATTCGCGCATGATGTCGCGATACGACAGCCGGTCCCGCCCCCCGATCTCGTAGATCCGGTGCGGGCCGGTCGGCAGCGCGAGCGCATCCACCAGATACTCGAGTACGTCGTCGATCGCGATCGGCTGGGCGAGGACCCCGACCCAGCGGGGCGTCACCATCACCGGGAGCCGTTCGACCAGCGCCCGGATCATTTCGAACGACGCGCTCCCCGATCCAATGACGATCGAGGCCCGGAACTCCAACACCTGCGTGGTGCCGGCCAGGCGCCGGAAGATCTCCCCGACCTCGTGCCGGCTCCGGAGATGGGCCGACAGGCCCTCGGCGCCGTCGCCCAGTCCACCGAGGTAGATGATGCGGGCCAGGCCGGCGTCCCGCGCCGCCTTGGCAAAGGTCTCCGCCGCGAGCCGGTCGCGCTCCTCGAACCGGCCCCCCGACTCCATGGCGTGCACCAGGTAGTACGCCGTGTGAATTCCGCGCATCGCGGCGTCGAGCGATGCGCGGTCGGTCACGTCGCCCGCGACGATCGCGGTCCCCGGCGGCGCCCGCTCCCGGAGCGCCGCCGGGTCCCGGGCGAGGCACCTCACATCGTGCCCCTCGTCCCGCAGCACGGGGAGGAGCCGTCCGCCGATGTACCCCGTGGCGCCCGTCAGCAGGATTGAGAGCGGCGTCGTCACGGAGATGGCGCCGGCGGCTGCGCCTCCCGCTGGGCGGACGACACCACGAGCCGGGATACGTCGAATCCCTGCCGGCGAGCCGTGACGAGCATCCGGCGATAGGTCGAGTCGGCAAGCCGGGGGGTGCGGGAGAGTACCCAGAGATATTGTCGGCTCGGGTCCCCCACCAGCGCGGCGGAATAGTCGTCGGTGAGATCGAGGACCCAGTAGTTCCCCCACACCAACGGCAGCCAGGCGAGGAACGCCGGGGCGAAGCGCACCTTGAGCTTCGAGGTCGGGCCCTTGCGATCGGCGAGGCGGGCCCGCCCCTCGGCCCGCATGACGGTCCCGTCCTGGCGGCGGCACTGGTTCACCACCCGGACCTGGCCGCTGGAGAGCAACTCATAGTCCGCCGTCGTCTCCCCCGCGCAATCCGCCTGAAAGGAATTGGGGAGCCGGGCCACCTCGTGCCAGCGACCGGCATACCGGGCCAGGTCGACGCTGTCGACTGCACGGACCGGCTCAGGCATCGGCGTCCGGGGCGCCTCCTGCGCCGACGCCGCTGCCGCACCGCTCCCGAGGGCCAGCGCCGTGAGAATCGCGTTTGCGTTCATTCCGCCTCTCCGCGTGCTCCATCAGGAATTGATCGGCCACGCCGCCGCCGTCATGGTGCCCGGGCGGTGACGATGTGCGCCGACAGCTCGAACTCCGCCGCCCCGTCGCCGGTGGCCCAGGGGGCCAGCGCATCATTCGACGCCTCGAGAACTCGATCGATCCGATCCTCGGTGAGACTCACGCCCATCACCGGCAGCCATCCCCGGAGGTCCGCCCCGACCAGCGTGCGGATCGACGGGAATCGCGCCCTGCCTCCGAGCGTGGTGATCTCCGCGCCGATCACCCCGGCCCTCGCGAAGAGGGCCGAGAGCTCCGCGCGATCTCCGAGCACGAACGGCGCGCGGAGTGCGTCCGCCGCCGCACGCCCGGCATGCTGCTCGAGCAGCTCCGCCTCCCTGGCAAAGGCCGGCATCCGCTCGAGTGAATCCCAGACCGCCACCGCCAGCCGGCCCCCGGGCCGGAGCACGCGCATCATCTCGCCGAGCGCTCTTTCCCGGTCCCGGAAGAACATCAGTCCGAACTGGCTCACCACGGAGTCGAAGGTGTGCTCGGCGAAGGGAAGGGATTCGGCGATCCCTTCGCGCCATTCCACCGCCGGCGCGATGCGGCCCGCAACCGCGCGCATCCCGGGGTTCGGATCGAGCCCCACCACCCGTCCGTCGGTGCCGGTCCGCGCGGCCGCTTCGCGCGCGAGCACGCCCGTTCCGCAGGCGACATCGAGAACGCTCTCGCCGCGGCGAAGGCGCGCGGCATCGGCGACCCGGGGCGCCCACTGCGCGAAGAGCGCGGGAACGAAGAGCGCTTCGTAGGCGTCGGCGGCATCGACCAGCGCCTGCAGGGGTTGCTCGTTCATGGCATCGCTCCTTTCCCCATGGGGTCAGACCGCGAGCACGTTCCCCGAGCGCAGCGGCGGGCCGTGGCCGAGGAGCGCGGCAATGGCGCGGGCGATCTTCTCGGCCCCCCGCGCCGAGGGCTCGATCTGCTGGACGAAATCCTCCGGATGGGTGCAG
Organism: Gemmatimonadales bacterium; assembly: GCA_035765075.1. Taxonomy (GTDB): domain Bacteria; phylum Gemmatimonadota; class Gemmatimonadetes; order Gemmatimonadales; family GWC2-71-9; genus CAMLLJ01. The sequence continues at coordinate 9,309 of DASTYH010000331.1, read as the reverse complement.
ACGGAGCGAAGATCGAGAATGGCGGCATCGTGCGCCGCGCCGATCCGGATGATCCAGTCGTTGAGCAGTGCGAGCGGAACGCGCGCGAGGCGCGCGAGGCGGGGCGGCTCGAGCGGCGGCTCGTAGATGGTGCAGAGCACGAGGTGGTCCGCCACGCCCCGAACGGTCCCGAGGGCGGCGCGATAGCGGATGGCGAAGTCCTCGCCGATCAGCAGGAGCTCCTCCAGCACCTCGGTGGCATGCCGCACGCTGCGATCGAAGAGGCCGAGGTGCGCAACGGCGTCATTGCCGCCGATGCTCAGGATCGCCCAGTCGGGCCGGGCAACGAGCCGCGCCAGCTGAAGCGGAAGGTCCGCCATCGTCGCTCCGTCCTGTGCGAGGCGTGTCACCTGCCACCCGGGGCCCAGGAGACGCCCGAGGTGCGTGGTCGTGTCCCGGCCCGGTCCGGTGTACGGAGCGTTGTCGAGAATGGAGTCGCCAAGGAGCACCACCGACCGCATGGGCTGATCTCAGCCGGAGGGATCGTCGGCAAGCCGCGAGAGGCCGGCGAGCGTATCGGTCCACCCCTGAAGGCAGGCGGCATGATACTCGTCGGCGATCGAGTCGGCGGGAATCCCGTCCTGCACGACGGTCAGCCTGGTGCCGGGGCCGACTGGCTCGAGGCGAAACTCGATCGTCATCACCATCGCAAAGGGAAGTGGTCCGGCGCGTGCCGCGTAGCGGGTCTCGCCGAGGGCGAGGCGGTTCGGCGGGTCGTACCGCGTGAGGCGCGCCGCCGTCACGTAGTCCGGCGCGTCGGGCGATGCGCCCCACGCGGCCATCCAGTAACCGCCCAACTCCGGGATCACGAGCGCCCGCTCGGCTCCCCACCACCGGCAGATGGCCCGGGGCGTGACGAGCCAGCCGAAGACCGTGGCCGGCGGAGCGGGAAGCTCGATGGACCGGGTGATGGCGCGTGTCGTCACTTCGGGCTCGGATCCGCCGGTGGGAGGTTCTCCTGGATGAACCGCGGGCTCAGATGCACGTCGAGCTGGACGAGAGGGCCGTCTCCGATTCCGCGAAAGCTGTGGACCTCCCCGGCCTTGACCACGAGGATGTCCCCGGCCCCCGCCTCGAATTCCTTCCCCTCCACGTTCCAGAGCCCCCGCCCCTCCAGGATGAACTGGACCTCGTCGTACGGGTGCCGATGCGGGCCCGGCCCGCTGCCGGGCTGTCCATTGAAGAGGAAGACGGAGACATTGACGTCGCCGTGGTCGGCCCCGACGAAGTTGTGCGAGCTGCCGCGGAAGGGCAGCTCCTCCCTGCGAACGTGGTACATCGCCCCCGGTTCCTCCGAATCCGTGATGAAGTTCCCGCCACCGATCGATCTTATATCCGGAACCGCGCGGCGGTTAGACGGGACCCGCCGCTATCGGGCGTCCGACCTTCCGACTTTCCGACCCTGAGAGGAGTCGGCCCCTCGCTCGCTGCTGACGAGCTCGAGATATCGCTCGCGGCGGATGTTCCGCCCCGTGAGGATGACCACGAGGGGCCCGCGCCCTGCCGTGGCCTTGAGGAGCGGAGCGATCGGCGCCGCACCGGACGGCTCGAGCACCAGCTGGTGCTCCTCCAGGGCCCAGACCATGGCCTCGCGGATTTCGTCCTCGCTCACCAGGTGCATCTGACCGATGTGCCGCTGCAGGAGTGGAAAGGTGATGGTGTCGGTCTCCACCTGCGCACCGAGTCCGTCCGCGATGGAGGGGACGGTCGGCACTTCGAGAGGGCCGCCTGCGGCAAGCCACTGCGCGAGGACCGCGCTCCCTTCGGGCTGGACGCCCCATACCTCCACGCCCGGGTTCCGGCTCCGGATGGCGATTGCGGAGCCGCTGATCAGCCCCCCGCCCCCGATGCCGGTGACGAGCGTGGCCACCTCGGGGAGGTCCTGCACGATCTCGAGTCCCACGGTGCCGCCGCCCGCCACGATCGCAGGGTCGTTGTAGGCCGATACGAAGGTCCGGCCGGAGCGCGCGGACTCGGCGCGTGCGGCGAGTCGCGCGGCTTCCACACTGTCGAACCAGGTCAGCTCGGCCCCGTATCGCCGCATGACCGCCACCTTCCGCGGGTCCGCCGACCGTGGAAGGAAGATGCTCGCGGAAACGCCGAGAACCTGCGCGGCATGGGCGAGGCCGATCCCGTGGCCTCCGGCCGTCGATGCGACGACTCCCCGCTCCCGCTCCGCGGCGGTCAGGGTGAGGAGCTTGCTGAAGGAGATCCGCGGCTTGAAGCTCCCGGTGACCTGCCAGCACTCCATCTTGAAATAGACGTCCGTCCGCAGGCGCTCGCTCAGGGCGGGTGAATGCTCGAGCGGCGTGTGGCGGACGTACGGGCGGATTCGCGCCAGCGCCTGCTCGACATCCGCGGCAGTGACGGCGTCGTTCGAAGTCCGTTGCGGCAGTGCCCCCTCCGGTGTCAGGGTTGGCGCGTCGCGAGGCGGCGGGCGCCGTGACGGAGCCGCCATGCGAGATAGAACAGGAGTACCGGCGAGCCGAGCACCACGAAGCCCGCCGCGAGGAGGACGCGCCGCGCGGGGGGCCATCCCTGGCGCGCCGAATCGATCCAGAGTCCCGCGAGTGCAACGGCGGCGATGATGAGAAGATCGCTGACCGCCACCCGTGCCATCCAGTCGCTGTGGAGCGTGCGCCAGAGGTGATCGAGCGCGCTGCCGATGTCACCCGCCTCCTGCAGCCAGCGGATCGCGCCGTATCCCTCCCAGAGGAGGAAGAGTCCGGCGACGAGCACGAGCCCCGAGCGCACCAGGCTTCGCGTCACTATCGGCCGATGTCCTCGTTCCAGAGCTCGGGATGCGCCTGGATGAATGCCGCCATGAGCCGCGCGCACTCCGGGTCGTCGGCCACCACGATCTCCACCCCGCGGCTGGCCAGGAGGTCCTCCTCGCCCCGGAACGTCCGGTTTTCACCGATCACGAGCCGGGGAATCCCGTAGAGCAGGATGGCTCCGCTGCACATCGCGCATGGGGAAAGGGTGGTGTAGAGCGTACACTCGCGGTAGACCGACGCCGGCCGGCGACCGGCGCGCTCGAGCGCGTCCATCTCGGCATGCCGGATCACGCTCCCCTCCTGCACCCTCCTGTTGTGTCCGCTGCCGATGACGGCATCGCCGTGGACCAGCACGGAGCCGATCGGGATTCCGCCCTCCGCCCGCCCCGCGCGGGCCTCGGCCAGCGCCGCCTGCATGAACGGATCCATGGCTGCCTCCTCCGGCCGGTGCGGGACGCCCCGATCCTACGCGAAGCTAATGACGCAGTGTCGCCCTCCAAGTCCCCGCCCGGGCCGCGGGGATCGTGAAGGAAGCTTGCGGCCGGTTTCACAAGCCGCTCAGCGACCTGCAGGCAGGTTTCCGGTGCAGGTCAGATCGGGAGGACCGCATGCTCGCGCATACCGGCACCGCCGGAAGCACCAGGAGCCATCCGGACCCCGTCGCAGGGCCCCTCGAGCCGATCAGGCGACGCGTCGCGATGGCCGCGCTGGGCGGGGGCGCGCTCGACCTCGCGTTCTGGCTCCTCTACGCCGCCGGCGCCCTGACCATCGCACGGGAAGGGCCGGCGGCGAGCTTCGAGTCCGCATTCCCCGTTGCCGACACTCTTCTGGGCGTGACGCTGGTGGGCGCGGGCATCGCCCTCCATCGCCGGTCCGCGGCAGGGCCGTTCTTCCTCGTGGCCGCCGCCTCGATGGCCCTCTATCTCGGGCTTCTCGACCTGACCTTCTACCTGCGCCACGATCTCTACGACCTGCCGGCCTGGACCGGGCTCGCCGCCCTGGGCCTCAACCTCGTATGCATCGGCGGCGGCGCCGCGGGACTCTGGTACGGCTGGCGACTCTGGAGGGCGCGATGACCGGCCCCGACCGTCAGCCCCTGAAGGGACTCGGCGTCGTGGTCACCGGCGCAGGAAGCGGAATCGGCGCAGCGACGGCCTCGCTCCTGGCCTCGAAGGGCGCGGCCCTCATACTGGTGGACCGTGATGCCGATCGCCTCCGCACCAGGGCGGCCGCCATCGCGTCGACAGGGGGGCGTGTTTCGACGATCCGCTGTGACGTGAGCCGCGCCGATGACGTGGCTCGCCTTTGCGCCGAATCGGTCGAGCGCCCGGGCGGGATCGGCGCCGTCATTCACTGTGCGGGGATCGTTCACCCCGGAGCGCTGGAGGCCACGACCCCGGACTGGATCGCCCGCCAGGTCGAGGTGAACCTCCTCGGAACGATCTATGTCACGCGGGCGTTCCTTCCCCACTTCCGCGCCCGGGGCGGTGGGCACGTCATCATGCTCGGCTCCCTCGGCGGGATCGCCCCGATGCCACGCGAGACCATCTACTCGGCCACGAAGTTCGCCGTGCGCGGATTCGGCCTCGCCCTTGCGCTGGAGCTGCGCGGATCGCCGATCCGGATCAGCGTCGTCTGCCCCGACTCGGTCACGACCCCGCAGCTCAGGCAGGAGGCGGAGGAAGGGGGATCCCCGGTGGCGTTCACGGCGCGGCTGCTCACGCCGGAGCGGATCGCCGAAACCATCGCCGGCGCGCTGGCGCGACCACGGCGCGAGATCCTCGTCCCCCGCTTCCGCGGTTCGCTGATCCGGCTGCTGAACCTCGTTCCCGACGTCTACGCGCGCGCGATCCCCGCACTCGAGCGCATGGGCCGGCGGGGCCGTACGCGCTACCTGGCCGACATGGCCCGGGATGCCGAGCGTCCGATCCCCCGATGACCTCGCTCACCTCGCCCACACCCGTACCTGCAACTCCGGGGAGCCTTCGCTTCGTCCGCGCGTACCTCGTCACCATGCGGCCCTATCTCCTCTACATATCGGGCATCACGGGCATCGCGGGACTCGCGCTCGGGGGGAGCCTGGCGGCCGCCGACGCCACGCTGCTCGGCGTCGTGTTCTTCGTCGCCTACGGATTCGGCCAGGCGCTCACCGACTGTTTCCAGACCGATACCGACGCGCTCTCCTCCCCCTATCGGCCACTCGTGCGCGGGGAAATCCGGCGCCGCGACGTCATGGCGGTCAGCCTCGCCGGGCTCGCGGTCTCCGGCCTCGTCGTCGGGCTCTACGCCCCCGTGAACTTTGCGCTCGCAGGGCTCACGGCCGCGGGGCTCGTCACCTACACCTTCTTCAAGCGCCGCTGGTGGGGCGGACCGCTCTACAACGCCTGGATCGTCGCGGTGCTCTGCCTCATCGGCTATGCCGCAGCCACGCGGGGCGCGCTCGACTGGTCGCGCGCGCTCGGCGGCACACTCGCCGCGGTGCTCTTCGGGTACGCCAACTTCGTGCTCACCGGTTACTTCAAGGACGTCTCCGCCGACCGCCAGACGGGCTATTTCACGCTTCCGGTCGTGTTCGGCTGGAGCGTGGCGGCCCTGGTGAGCGACGTGCTGGCCGTGCTTGCGCTCGCCGCGGCCGCGGTGGTGCTTGCGGATTCGACCGCACCGGCGCCCTGGATCCTCCTCGCGGCCGCTGCCGGCGCCGCCGGGTTCGGCCAATGGCGCCTGCATCAGGTCCGCTCGGACTCGGCGGCGCATCGCGCAATCACGCCGGGCCTCCATTCCTACGTGCTCATGCTCGCGGCGATCGTGGTGTCGCGGCAGCCCGGCTGGCTCTTCCCCCTGCTCCTGTACTACGTCGCCTTCATGCTTACCCTCCGCCGGCGGCCGATGCCGGAGCAGGTCTAGTCGATGACTTCGATTCCGACGGTCGTGCTCAATCCCGCCGCAGGGGGCGGGCGCGCCGCCGAACGCTGGGCCGCCATCGAATCGGAGGTGGCGAAGCGCATCGGGCCCTACGAGCTCGTGACCGCCGACCCGGACAGCGTCGGGAGCGAGATCGGCCGGCGCCTCCGGATGGGGTGCCGGGAATTCGTGGCCGCCGGGGGGGACGGAACGGTCAATCTGCTGCTCAACGCCCTGGTTACGGCGGGCGATGCTTCGATGCTCGACGGCGTCGCGCTGGGAGCGGTCGGACTCGGGTCCAGCAACGATTTCCATAAGCCGCGCCTGCCCGGAAACGTGGCGCAGGGGGTCCCGCTCCGGCTCGATCGTGCCGGGGGGGGCGCGCATGACATCGGAAGGTTGCGCTATTCGCTCGAGCCGGAGCGGGAGCAGACCCGCTTCTGGATTCTCAATGCGAGCATCGGCACCACGGCGGAGGCCAATCGCCGCTTCAACTCACCCGGCCGGGTGCTCCGCCTGCTCCGCCGCGTTTCCCCGTGGCGCGGCATCGCCTGGGCCGCCCTCCGCACGATCGTGGGCTACCGGAGTCGGAGGATGACCGTGGTGGTGGACGGCCGGCCGCCCCGGACGGTTCTGGTGAAGAATCTGGGGGTCGTGAAGAATCCGCATTTCTCCGGGGACCTCTGCTACGGTTCGCCCTACGAGCCGGCGAGCGGCCATTTCTTCGTGCATCTCCTCGAGCACGTCTCGTCGCCTCGCCTCGCCCTGACGCTCGCGGGGCTGCTCCGGGGCCGCTTTCCCGCCGGGCGCCACGCGCATTCCTGGCGCGCCCGGCGGCTCCTGGTGACCGCCGCAGAACCCTTTGCCGTGGAGCTCGACGGCGAGGTGGTCGGTGCCAGGCGCGCGGAATTCGATCTGCTTCCCTTTCAGCTGCGGGTGTGCCGATGAGCGACCCCATCCTCGAGAACGCCTTCATCGAGTCCCTCGCCCGCGGCCTCCCGCGCTCACCGCAGCAGCTCAACCGGCTGCAGGAGGCCGATGCGGAGCTCGTCCGGATACCGGGAACCACCGCGGTGCTTGCCCTCAAGACCGATACGCTCGTGGAGGAGATCGAGACCGGCCTCTATCGTGATCCCTCGCTCCTCGGCTGGATGACCGTCACGGTGAACGCCAGCGACCTGGCGGCCGTCGGCGCGGAGCCCTTCGGGCTCCTGCTGAACGAGACGCTGCCGGCGAGCGTCGATCCATCCTTCGTGGCGCAACTGCAGGGAGGAATCGCCGACGCCTGCGCGGCGTATGGGTTCGCCGTGCTCGGCGGGGACACCAACTTCTCGCCCCACATGCAGCTCGGCGCCTTTGCCGTGGGGTTGATCCCCGACGGCAAGCCGGTCACCCGCATGGGCGCCCATGCCGGCGATCGGCTCTTCGCGAGCGGGCCGCTCGGGATCGGCGGCGCCTTTGCGCTCGCCACCCTGCAGCAGGGCGCGGACGGAGCGGCGCCTCCCGGGAACCGCCCGCCCTATCGTCCGCTGGCGCGGATCAGGGAGGGAGTGGCACTCCGCCCCCATGCAAGCTCCTGCATGGATTCGAGCGACGGCGTTCTCCCGACGCTCGATCAGCTGTCGCGGCTCAATGGCATCGGGTTCCGCCTGGACGGTCCCCTCGACGCGATACTGCACCCGGCCGCCGCCGCCTCGGCCAGGGCGAGCGGCATTCCACCCTGGATGTACCTGGCGGGTCCCCACGGCGAATTCGAGCTGCTGTTCACGGTGCCACCCGATCGCGTCGCCGCATTCATCGCGTCGGCCGAGACGATCGACTGGCGTCCGCTTCCGATCGGTGTCGTCACCGCGGAGGCCGGCGTGACGTTGCCGTTCGGAGCGGAGTGGCGGGCGGTGGATACCGGGAAGGTCCGCAACCTCTACCCGGAATCCGAGGGGAACGTTTCGAAGTACGTGGCCGGGCTGCTGGAGATGCATGCGGTGCTCTCGAGAGGGCCGGCAGCGGCGGCCGTCGACGTTGACCGCCCCGACGCCGCACCGTAGGTTCGACCGGACGGCGCCGGAGTGGATGCTTCCCGTTCCCGGAGTCCGCCGCACCATGAAGAACGATTCACCCGCAGTTCACGCCGTTTCCATGCTCCCGCCACCTGGCATCCCTAACATGCTCGGAAGCAGTTCCTCGGGGCGCCTCCCGCGCCCGGCTCAGGCTTTCTCACGGCAACCTGCCAGGGGAGAGATCCTCGATGTTCTCACCCAATACCCATCCATGGCCGGCGGGCGAACCGCTCGGTAGGCACCTGGAGCAGCGCGGCGTCTCGCGCCGCGACTTCCTCGAGTTCTGCGGCGGGCTCTGCGCCATGCTCGGCCTCGGCAACAGTTTCATCCCCCGCGTGGCTCACGCGCTGCAGTCGGTCCGGCGTCCGAGCGTCATCTGGCTCCAGCTTCAGGAGTGCACCGGATGCGTCGAGAGCGTCATCCGGACCTCGGAGCCGACGATCGGCAACCTGGTGCTCGACCTCGTCTCCCTCGATTACCAGCACACGCTGATGGCGGCCGCGGGACACCAGGCTGAAGCCGCGCTGCAGTCGGCGATGAAGGAGAACGCGGGGAAGTACCTGCTGGTGGTGACCGGATCGGTTCCGCTCGCGGCGGACGGCATCTATCTCACCATCGGCGGGCGCACCGCCCGGACGATCCTGGAGGAGGCGGGCCAGGGGGCGGCCGCGGTCATCGCGGTCGGCGCCTGCGCGCACTGGGGGAGTGTCCAGGCGGCGCGGCCGAATCCCACCGGCGCGGTGGGCGTGGGGGACATCATCAAGGACAAGCCGGTCGTCAACATCGCGGGCTGCCCGCCGATCTCCGACGTCGTCACGGCGACGGTGGTGCACTACCTCACCTTCGGACGGTTGCCCGACGTGGACGGCGACGGCCGGCCGCTCTTTGCCTACGGCGCCCGGATCCACGACCAGTGCCAGCGGCGCGCCAACTTCGACGCGGGCCAGTTCGTCACGACGTTCGACGACGAGGCGGCGCGGAACGGCTGGTGCCTCTATCACGTAGGGTGCAAGGGACCGGCGACGTTCTCGCCCTGCCCGATCTTCCAGTGGAACAGCGGCACCAGCTGGCCGATCGGCGCCGGCCATCCCTGCATCGGCTGCACCGAGCGGGAGTTCTGGGACACGATGACGCCGTTCTACAGCCGGCTCCCCGATGTCGCCGGCTTCGGGGTCGAGCGGCGCGCCGACCTCATCGGGGCGGCACTCGCCGCCGGCGCCACGGCCGGCGTCGCCGCCCACGCCGCCGCGACCGCGATCCACCAGTCGCGCCGGCGGGCACTCCCGGTCGTCGAGTCCGCGCAGGTCAGGTCCGATCCGCCGGCGCCGCCGGCACGCGGAAAGGAATGACGCCCATGGCCACCACGAAAGTCGTCGTCGATCCCATCACCCGCATCGAGGGGCACCTCCGGATCGAGGCGCAGGCGGAGAACGGCCGGATCAGCAACGCCTGGGCGACCTCCACCCAGTTCCGTGGCATCGAGATGATCATGCAGGGCCGCGATCCCCGCGACGCCTGGGCCTTCACCCAGCGGA
>DASTYH010000330.1:0-8992 GCA_035765075.1 Gemmatimonadales bacterium | reverse complement strand
CGCGCCGCTGCTCCGGCTCTCGAAGCGCCAGATCGTCGAGCGGGGGCTCGAGCTTGGTATCGACTTTGCCCTCACCAGCTCCTGCTACGATCCCGATGCCGCCGGTGCTGCCTGCGGCGTCTGCGACGCCTGTACGCTGCGCCTCCGCGGCTTTGCCGAAGCGGGAGTCGAGGACCCGGCGAATTACGCCCGGCGGTAGACCGCCTGCCGCAGTCGGGCGATCCCCGGTCCACCCGGCTACCGTCTCCCGTCCACCGCCTACCGTCCACCATCTCCTGCCGACTACCTTCCGCGCATGCCGTACGCAGTCAAGGAAATCTTCTACACCCTGCAGGGCGAGGGCGCCCAGGCAGGGCGGCCGGCAGTGTTCTGCCGGTTCGCGGGATGCAATCTCTGGACTGGCCGGGAGGAGGACCGCGCAAAGGCGGTGTGCCAGTTCTGCGACACCGATTTCGTGGGCACTGATGGCGATGGCGGCGGCAAGTTTGCGAGCGCTGAGGCGCTGGCCGATGCAGTCGCCGCCGCCTGGCCGCGGCCGGAGGGCCAGCCGCTCGTCGTGTGCACCGGGGGTGAGCCGCTCCTGCAGCTCGACGCGGCACTCACGGAAGCGCTGCATGCCCGCGGGTTCGAGATCGCCGTCGAGACCAACGGCACGCAGGATCCCCCTCCCGGACTCGACTGGATCTGCGTGAGCCCGAAGGCCGGCGCGCCGCTCCGGCTCCGGCGCGGGAACGAGCTGAAGCTGGTCTTCCCGCAGCAGGGTGCCGAGCCCGAGCGATTCGCTTCGCTCGAGTTCGCCTACTTCTTCCTGCAGCCCATGGATGGGCCTCGCCTGGCGGTGAATACCGCCGCAGCGCTCGCCTACTGCCTGGAGCACCCGCGGTGGAGGCTCAGTCTGCAAACGCATAAGTTGCTCGGCATCCGGTAGTTCTCTCCCACCGCCACTCGACGGGACATGCACGGATACTCCGACCGCGTGAGTCACGCCTTCGCCTTCTCCGCCAAGTACTACGGCGCTCGGCCCCCGGCGACGAGCCCGATGGCGTACCTGGCCCACCCGGCCAACGTGGCGGTGATCCTTGCGCGGTACGGTGCGGACGAGGTGACGCTCGTCGCGGGGGTCCTCCACCATGCCCTCGAGGAGGCGGTGGCGGCGCAGCGGGCGGAGCTGTCGGAAAAGATCCGGGAAAAATTCGGGCCGGTGGTGCTGGGTGTGGCGACGGACGCGCTGGAACCGCGCTTCGACCAGCGGGGCATCGAGCGGCCGTGGCGGGCCTGCAAGCACGAATTCCTGGCTCACCTGGCGGAAGCGGACCCGCGCGCCCTCGACATCTGCGTGGCCGAGGAGATCCAGGGGTGCGGGAATACGGCGACGTCGATCCGGCGGCTCGGCGCCGAATATGTGCGGACCGTCTCCCGCGCCACGTCCGAGCAGACGGTCTGGTGGTACCGCTCGATGATCGAAGTGCTCGCCTCGCGTACCGACTGGCCGACGCGACGCATGCTCGACGAGCTCAGGACGATGAGCGCCAATCTCCTCAGGAACCTGCGGGCAATGGAGGACGAACAATGATCCGCTGGCTCCGGGGTCTGCCGCTGGCCGTGGCCCTGGCGGGATGCGGCCTCCCGCCCCCGCCCCCGCCGACCAACCCGATGCGGTTCCTGCTGGTCAACGACGTCTACGTCCTCGACACCCTGAGCGACGGGAGCGGGGGCCTCGCGCGGGCCGCGGCGATCCGGTCGCGGATCGCCGCCGAGGGGCCGACGCTCTTCGTCCTGGCGGGGGATGTCCTCTCGCCGAGCCTGCTGAGCAAGTACTACTCCGGGCGCCAGATGGTCGAGGGCTTCAATGCCGCGCAGCTCGACTATGCGACCTTCGGCAATCACGAGTTCGAGCTGAGCCGAGACACGCTCGTGGCCCGGATCGCGGCGTCGGGCTTCACCTGGCTCTCCGCCAACTGCACCGAGGCGAATGGCCGTGCCTTTCCGGGCGTCGTTCCCTGGGACACGGTACGGATGCATGGCCGGCTCGTCGGCATCTTCGGGCTGACCATGACCGGGCGCTACGGGAGCTACGTCCGCTGTACCGACCCCGACAGCGCCGCCGCGGTGGCCATCGACTCGCTCGACCGGATGGGGGCGGCGTTCATCATCGCGCTCACCCATCAGCCGATCACGGCGGATCGCGCGCTGCTTCGCGCCGAGCCGGAGCTCAACCTGATTCTCGGCGGCCACGAGCATCACGCGATCATGGAGGTGGCCGACGGGCGTCACATCCTCAAGGCGGACGCCAACGCCCGCTCCATGCAGTTCGCCACCGTCTGGGGGACCAATGGCGCGTGGCGCCAGGCCGTCAACCTCATCCAGGTGGACGCGGCGACGCGCCCCGATACCGGCGTGGCCCGAGTGACCGCGGCCTGGGGCGATTCGCTCCGGCGGCGGCTCGGCCCCGAAACGGTGGTCGGAACGGCCCCGGAACCGATCGATGCCCGGGACGCGGTCTCGCGCCAGGCCGAGAGCGCCATCGGCCGGCTGGTGACCGACGCGATGCGGAGCGGCACCGGCGCCGACGTGGCGCTCATGAATGCGGGAACACTGCGTCTCGACGACGTCATCCCGGCCGGGCCGGTCACCAACTACACGATCGAGTCGCTCTTTCTCTTCCCCGACGAGGCGCGGACGCTCACCTTCCCGCTCACCGGTGCGCGGCTCCGCGCCCTCCTCGAGCACGGCGTTTCGGACGGCAGCGTCGGCGCCGGGCCATTCCTGCAGGTTTCGGGGGTCTCCTTTACCTACGATCCCGCGCGGCCGAGCGGATCCCGGATCGTCGGCGAGCTCAGGCGACTCGACGGAGGCAGCATCGGCCCCGGGACTTCAGTGCAGGTGGCATTCAACGTGTATCCGGCCTGCGAGGGTGGGGACGGCTATACGGTGCCCGAAGCGGCCGAGGCGTGCCGTCGCTGGAGGGACGCGCCGCGCGCCGCGGATCTCGTGCTGCGGCACATCCGGGAGGAGCTCGGGGGCAGGCTGGTGGCGCCCCCGGCGGGTCGCATTATCCGGCAGGGTTCCTGAAAACACGAATCCCGGGCGGGCAGCTGCCCACGCCGGGAACGGTTGGTCTTAGCACTTTTTCATCACCCAGGTGGCAAGACCCGAAATCCCTGGGGCCCCGAAGGGCTATGCTGGACATAAGTATACCCGCGGCAGGGATTTGACGCAAGTCGGCGCTCCCCGTCGGGCACGGTTTTCGCTATTATTGGGCATCTATGGGAGTTTCCCCCGCCCCGGTTCTCGCAACGATTCCAAGCGCCTTCGCCGCTGCCTGCCGGGTCTCCAGGACCGATGGGGAGCTCTTCGAGCGCTGCCGGGCGGTGCTCGCCAGCCGGTTCGGGAGCGAGCAGATCTGGCTCTCGTTTCGCGCGCCGGACGGAAGCTGGCCGCGGGTGGGGCCGGAGTCGGGCATCGCCGATGCGGTCGAGGTTGCCCGCCTCTCGAGCGGTGAGACCGAGGTCGTCGTCGCCGCGGCGCCCGAGGTGGCGCGCGAGCTCGGCGGGAGCGCCATGTCGCTCGCGCTCGGGCTCTCGGTGGTCCTCGAGCTCCGGACGATCCTCCTCGAGCGGCAGGCTGCGCTCGACGATGCCGTCTTCCAGCTGCGCGCGCTCCGCCAGGTGGCGCGCCTCCTCTCATCGGTGCATTCCACCGAAGAGACCGAGCAGCTGATCCTCGACTTCATGGCGGAGGTCTTCTTCGCCTGGTGGGCCTGCCTCTACCGCCCGGTCGGGGATGCGTACGTGCCGAAGGTCCATCGCTCGCTCAACGACCGCCCGAAACCATCGGAGATTGCGCGGGCACCACTCGACATGGCGCTGCCCCCCGGCGCCGCCTCGAGCGGGGTGGGCGACATCGCGGTCGCGCAGCATGTGGGGGAAGGGGCGCAGCTGGTGGTGCCGCTCGACGCCGGCGCGGAGCGGATGGCCGTGCTCGTCCTCGGCGGACGGATCAGCGACAAGCCCTACGGGCGTGCCGAAATGGAGCTCGCGAGCACCCTCTCCTTTGCCGCGGCGATCGCCCTCAAGAACGCCGAGCTGGTGGAGCAGCTCCAGAGCGCAGCCACCACGGACGAGCTGACCGGCCTCTACAACCGCCGCGCGCTCGAGGATCGTCTCTCGGCGGAAATCTCCCGCAGCCTTCGCCACCAGGTCCACACCTGTGTGCTGCTCGTGGACCTCGACCGGTTCAAGGTCGTCAACGACACCATGGGACACGCGGCCGGCGACCGGCTGCTCGTGCTCACCGCCAATATCCTGCGGCAGCAGTGCCGTACGCTCGACGTGGTGGGCCGCCTCGGTGGCGACGAATTCCTCGTCATCCTGCCGATGACCACCCCCGCCGAGGCGCGGATCTACGTGAGCCGGGTGGCGGAGAGCCTGCAGAATCTGCGGCGGGCGTATCCCGAGTTCGGGACGAATACCCTGAGCATCGGTATCGCCGACTCCCCCCGGCACGGCACGACGGTGAGTACGCTCCTGGCGGCCGCCGACCGGGCCCTCTACAAGGCGAAGCGCGGCGGGCGCGACGCGGTCGAGGTGGCCGACGACTGACCCTCGCATGGCCGACGCCGAGTTCATCCTCCTTGGCGACGCCCTCTGGCTCGATTTCGTCAATACGGGCCGGGGCCGGGGCCCCGTCACCGACCGGCTTCCCGATGCTGCCGCCTACCATCGCTGGGCCAAGGCATCGCGCATCGCCTCCGACGCGGACGTGACGGGGTTCCACATCGTGCGCCGCTTCCGCTCCCGCCTCACCGCACTCGCCGAATCGCTCGACGCCGGCATGCCGCCGCCGACGGCCGTGATCACCGCGCTCAACGAGCTGCTTGCCCGTGCTCCGGGACATGAGCGGCTCCGGCGGGAGGGGGGTGCGTGGCGCCTCCGGTTCGAGGCCGATACGGTCCCCGGGGGGCTCGTGGCGGTTGCCCATTCGGCGGCGACGATGCTCGCCGACCCGGCCTTCGAGGTGCATCGTTGCGCGGCGGAGAGCTGCACGCTCTTCTTTGCCGTGCCGGCGGGCGCGCTGGACCGCCACTGGTGCAGCCTCGAGCCGTGCGGGCGGGAGTCACGGGTCGAGCGCCGGCGCGGGGTGCTCCGGTCGTGACTCCCGGTCCCGGCAGCGCCGTGACCGACCCCGCCGGTTATTTCCAGCGGACGGATCGGGTTCTCGGGGAGCGCTTCCGGCTCGAGGAAATCGCCGCCGTCTCGCGCGAGCGGGTCCTCTTCCGCGCGTACGACCTGATCCTCAAGCGGCCGGTCAGCCTCCGGGTCAACTTCTATTCCGACGACGCCACCCGGGCCTGGTTCATGCGCGAGGCGGAGGCCCTGGCCCAGCTCGACCATCCCGCGATCCGCCACATCTACGACGCCGGCATCGTGGGCGACCTGGCCTATCGGGTGGGCAGCTGGATCGACGGCGAAGGACTCGATCTGGCCGTGCTGCGCGGGCCGCGGATGATCCCCGTCGTCCATGCCCTCGCACGCGACATTCTCGGCGCGCTCGAGCACGCCCACGCCAACGGCATCATCCTGCGGCGCATCGCACCGGGTTCGCTGCTCGTCGGCCCGACCGGCCGGGGCACGGTGACCGACGCCCGTTTTGCGAACTGGACCCTCCCGGCGGTGCCGCCGGGGACCGTTCCCACCGCGCAGGCCTTCATGGCGCCCGAGGTGCGCTCCGGTGCCGTCGGCGATCCCGCGAGCGACGTATATACCGCCGCCGCCATCCTGTATCTCGCCGTCACGGGCCAGGAGCCGCTCCTCGACACCCGGTACATGCCGCGGCCGACCGAGCTCCGGCCCAACTGTCCGCGCGCGATCGAGCGGGTCATCGTGCGCGCCCTCCGCCCGGCGCCCGACGACCGGTATCTCAACGCCATCGAGATGCTGGAAGACTTCACCTCGGACGCGGGGTCGTTCGAGTTCCCGGCGGTTCGGGTACCGGGCCTCCGCGCGGGCGAGTCGGAGGACAAGGTGCGCTGGGAGAAGCGGCTCCGGCGCGCCCTGGGCGACGACTACGAGCTCCTCACGCTCCTCGGGAGCGGCGGCTTCGGACAGGTCTACCGCGTGCGTGACCTGCACCTCGAGCGGGAGGTGGCGCTCAAGGTGCTGCATCCGCTCCTCACGCAGGACCCGGCGGTGGTGGAGCGCTTCCGACGGGAGGCGCAGCTCGCGGCGCGCCTCAATCACATCAACATCGTGAACATCTACGACGTCGGCGGGCGCGCGGGGCTGATCTGGTACACCATGGAGCTGATCGAGGGGCCGAACCTCGGCCAGCTCGTGGAGCGGGGTGGTCCCCTCCCCCTTCCCGCGGTGCTCCGTCTGCTGCGGGAAGCGCTCTCCGCGCTGGCGCACGCGCACAGCTCCGGCCTCGTGCACCGGGACATCAAGCCCGAGAACATGCTGATCGAGCGGGATGGAGGCCTCAGGATCACCGACTTCGGGCTCGCGCTCGCGCTCCGCGCCGCCGGGAAGTTCGGCGGAGCCACCAGCCAGAGCGGAACGCCGCAGTTCGCGAGCCCCGAGCAGCTCCTGGGCGAGCGGGTGGACCAGCGATCCGATCTGTACAGCCTCGCGGCGGTGGCGTACTTCACGCTGCTCGGGCACCCGCCCTTCGAGGGGACGACGCCGGAGCAGATCCTGGCCCGCCAGACAACGGACCAGATCCCCGGCCTCGGCGAGGCCCGGGAGGATGTGAATCCGGCGCTCGAACGGGTCCTCCGGCGGGCCCTGAGCGCCGAGACCAACGCCCGCTTCCCCTCGGCGGCGGAGTTCCTCCAGGCGGTCAATCGGGCCACGGCGGGGGATTCCGGCCAGCGGGCGCCGGAATGGGCCCGGGCGGCCGCCCGGTGGCTCGGTCTGGGTCCGGAGGGGTGAAGGGCTTGACGGATCGCGCGGAAGGTGCAGATTTGTCGGCTGAATTTCGACCCAGCCCAGGCAGCAGGCCCCTATCGCTTACACGACCTGGCTCGACCGGGTCTAACGTCTTCCATGACACGGGACAGGCCCGTGGCAATGGATGAACCGGTGTGGATCGTTCCGGACCGGTGCAGGCAAACCAACATGGAGTACAGAATGGCTCGCACGACAGGCACGGTGAAGTGGTTCAACGACGCCAAGGGCTTCGGCTTCATCACCCCCGAGAACGGGGACAAGGACTGCTTCGTCCACCACACCGCCATCAAGGCAGACGGCTTCCGCAGCCTCTCCGAGGGTGAGCGGGTCGAGTTCGACATCGTGCAGGGCCAGAAGGGCCCGGCGGCGGAGAACGTGACCAAGGTCAAGTAGGGTCACACCGCAGTCGAAATTCGGATGCATCGACGGGCCGCTCACCGAGCGGCCCGTCGTGTTTCAGGAGATCCCTCGCTGGGCGCGGGATGCCGCGACGCCATGCGTCGCGTCACTTGTGGCGGTAGATGACCCTGCCGCGGGTGAGATCGTAGGGGGACAGCACCACGCTCACGCGGTCTCCCTCGAGGACGCGAATCTTGAACTTGCTCATCTTCCCGGCCGCGTAGGCCAGGATCGTGTGACCGTTCTCCAGCTCGACCCGGTAATTGCGGTCGGGGAGGACTTCGGTCACCACGCCCTCCATCTCGATCCCTTCTTCCTTGGCCATCCAGTTCCGTTCTCCCAGAGGTCAATCATTCCGGCCCGGATCCGAACCGGCACTCGGCAGCCACTAAAGTGCCACTCCGGCCGCATCGGGGCAACTCCGGCCGTCACTCGGAGGCCTCCGCGACACCGCTCCGGAACGTCAGACGGCGGCGGGGAGTCGCTCGCGGAGCTCCTCCATGCGTTCCTCCACCTGGGCCACGAGCGCGGCGAGATCATCGGCCTCGAAGGTGAAGCGGACCCCGGCGGCGGCGTACAGCTCGGGGAGCGATCGCGTGGCACCCAGCGCCAGCGCCTCCCGGTAGCGCCGGACCGCATCGGCCTGGTCCCGCCGGGCATTGCACCAGACCTGGAGTGCTCCGATCTGCGCGATCCCGTACTCGATGTAGTAGAACGGATACAGGAAGATGTGCAGCTGCCGATACCACCGCGCCACGCGCTCCCGCTCCAGTCCGCTCCAGTCCACACCGCGTTCGAATCGCGCGCGAATCCGGAGCCACGCAGCATCGCGCGCCGCCGCATCCCCGCCCTCTCCGCTCGTGTAGATCCAGCTCTGGAAGGCATCCACCGACGCCACGTGGGCCAGCGTGATCAGCACATCCTCGAGGTGCTCGAGCTCGGCACTGTCCGCCTCGGCCGCCGTATAGAAGCCCGCGGGGCGGGCGAGGTACGGCGCGGCGAGCAGCTCCATGGACATCGAGGCGAGCTCCGCGGTCTCGGCCCCCGGATGTCGCTGCCAGATGAGCGGCTGGCCGTCCGATTCGAAGGCGTGGAAGGCGTGCCCCGCCTCGTGTAGGAGGGTCATCACGTCTTCCGGAATCCCGGCGGCGTTCATGAAGATGAACGGACGCCCGCTGAAGTGCAGCGTGTCGCAGTATCCCCCGGGGGCCTTGTTCCGCCGGCTCTCGAGGTCGAGGAGCGATTCGTCGATCATCGTGCGGAAGCGCGCACCGAGCGCCGGATCCACCGCGTCGAAGGCGCGGAGTGCGCGGTCGGCCAGCTCGGTGCCGGTCGCGAACGGCTTCGACGGCTCGCCGTAGGGATCCACCTGCAGGTCCCACGGCCGGAGCGCGGCAAGGCCGAGCTGCCGGCGGCGGCGCTCGAGCGCGCGTCCGATGGCGGGAACCACCGCCGCCTCGACCGCCACGTGGAAGCGCTCGCAGTCGGCCGGGGTGTAATCGAAGCGGAACTTGGCGGGAAAGATGTAGTCGCGGAACGTGGCGAAGCCGGCGTTCGCCGCGACCTGCTGCCGACGCCGGTACATCTCGTCGAACAGCTCCGCCAGCGCGTCCCGCTCGCGGATGTAGGGCGCGGCCAGAAGTCGG
>DASTYH010000329.1:0-5616 GCA_035765075.1 Gemmatimonadales bacterium | reverse complement strand
CTCTACTTCGACAACTTCGCCGTCTTCGGGCGCGCCCGGCAGGCGGAGCTGCTGGCGCCGGCGCTGCGCGAGCAGCTCGCGGCCATCGATCCGTATGCCGCCGCCCATCGTGCCATCGAGGAGGCGGGGGATGCGTCGCTCCTCAATCGGCTCCTGTACGCGGCTGTGCGCCCCTACCTCCAGGAACTGCTGATGAAGCAGGACCAGATGAGCATGGCGGCGTCCATCGAGAGCCGGGTGCCGTTCCTCGACCACCCGCTGGTGGAATTCACCGCCCGGCTCCCGGAGCACCTGAAGCTGCGGGGCACCACCACCAAGTACGTCCTCCGCGAGGCGATGAAGGATGCGCTCCCCCCCGCCATCCTCTCGCGCCGCAAGATGGGCTTCCCGGTGCCGGTGGGCGCGTGGTTCCGCGGGCCGTACCGCCACCTCGTGGAGGACTGCGTGCTCGGCGAGCGTGCGCTCGGACGCGGGCTCTTCTCCCGCCAGGCGCTCGCGCGGATCGTCCGCGAGCACGACGCCCGGGAGGTCGATCACTCCGAGCGGCTCTGGGCGCTGGTCAATCTCGAGCTCTGGCAGCGCATCTTCCTCGACGGGCAGGAGGCCGGCGAGATGGGCCTCGAGGCGCCGGCGCTCGCCGCGGCCCGGTAGCGGATGCACATCCTCTGGATCAAGACCGAGCTCCTCCATCCGGTCGACAAGGGGGGGCGGATCCGCACCTACAACATGCTGCGCGCGCTGCGGCGCCGGCATCGCGTCACCTATCTCACCCTCGACAGCGGGACGGCCGAGGCCGCCGCCGTGGCCCGGGCCTCGGAGTACTGCGATCGCCTGATCCGGATCCCCTTCACGGAGGCGCGGCGGGGCTCCCTCCGGTTCTGGGGCGAGCTCGTCGCCAACCTCCTCTCGTCGCTTCCGTACGCCGTGGCGAAGTACCGCTCGCCGGGGATGCGACGGGAGATCACGCGGGCGGTCGAGGAGGGTGAGGTGGACCTTCTGGTCTGCGATTTCCTCTTCCCCAGCCAGAACGTGCCGGCCGGGCTCCCCTGCCGCACCGTGCTCTTCCAGCACAACGTCGAGGCGATGATCTGGAAGCGGCACGTCGAGGTCCGCACGCACCCCCTGGCGCGCGCCTATTTCCGGCGGCAGTGGGATCGAATGCGGCGCTTCGAGGCGGCCGAGTGCCGGCGCTTCGACCAGGTCGTGGCGGTCTCCCGGGACGACGCGGAGACGCTCGAGCGTGAATACGGCCTTCGGGGGGTGGTGGACATTCCGACCGGCGTGGACGTGGACTACTTCGCGCCCTCCGGCACCGTGACGCAGTCGCCGCGCGAGCTCGTGTTCACGGGATCCATGGACTGGCTCCCCAACGAGGACGGCATCCTCTGGTTCGTCGAGGAGGTGCTGCCGCTGATCCACGCAACGATGCCGGACGTGTCACTCACCGTGGTGGGACGAAAGCCGCCGGCGCGCATTGCGGCCCTGGCCGAGCGCGACTCGCGGCTCCGGGTCACGGGGACCGTGCCGGATGTCCGCCCCTATCTCGAGCGCGCGGCCGTCATCGTCGTGCCGCTCCGGGTGGGCGGTGGCACGCGTCTCAAGATCTACGAGGCGCTTGCCATGGAGCGCGGGCTGGTCTCGACCACGATCGGAAGTGAAGGGCTGCCGATCGTCGATGGGGAGCACGCGCTGATCGCGGATCGGCCGGAGGCCTTTGCCGACGCGGTGCTCCGGCTCCTGGGCGACCCCGCGGAGGCCCGGCGGCTGGGAACACGTGGCGCCGAGTTCGTGCGCACCCATTTCCGCTGGGAGCGTGTGGCCGACGATTTCGCCGAGCGGATCGGCGCGCTCCCGGCGGCGGAAGGAGTGGGCGGATGAGTGGATCGGCCCGCGTCCGCACGCTGTTGATCTGCCACGCGGAGGAGCCGCTCCATGCCGACGGGGTGGCCCGGTGGCTCGCCGCGCGGACCGGACTCGTAGGCATCGTGCGGATCCACGAGTCCCGGCGGATGTTCTGGCGCCGGGTGCGCCGGGAATGGAAGCGGTCCGGAACGGTCGGGCTGATGGACGTGCTGGCGTTTCGCCTCTGGTATGCGCTTCGCCTGCGGGGCCGGGATGCCGCCTGGCGCGAAGAGCGGCTGGCCGCGATGCGAGCGCAGTGGCCCGAGGTGCCCGATTCGGTGCCCGTCATCGACGTGACCAGTCCGAATGCGCCCGAGGCCGAGGCCTTCATCCGCACGGCCGCCCCGGAGGCCGTGATCGCCCTCTGCAAGCACATTCTCGCCCCCCGGGTGTTCGAGATTCCCCGTTCGGGCACCTTCGTGTGCCATCCCGGCATCGCTCCCGAATACCGGAATGCGCACGGCTGCTACTGGGCCATGGCCAATGACGACTTCGGGCGCGTGGGGATGACCATGCTGCGGGTGGACCGGGGCGTGGATACGGGACCCGTGTACGGGTATTTCCACTGCGATTTCGATCCCCGCCGCGAATCGCATCTGGTGATTCAGCACCGGGTGCTGCTCGACAACCTCGAGAGCGTTGCCACGCTCCTCGAGTCGGTCGTGGGAGGGACCGCCGTGCCGATTCCGGTGGCCGGCCGCGCGTCGGGGACATGGGGACAGCCGACGCTCAGCAGCTATCTGCGCCTCCGGCGCCGTCTCGGGGAGTCCGGTGCGCTGTCTCGCGCTTGAGTATCACGACATCGTGCGGGGCGACCCCGAGGCCAGCGGCTTCCCGGGGGGCGCAGCCGCGACCTACAAGCTGGGGGCGGAGGCGTTCGCGGCGCACCTCGAGGCGATCGCCCGGCGCGGGGTCACCATCGTGGCTGCCGACCGGCCGTGGCCCACGCACGCCGTTCCGGTGGCGCTCACCTTCGACGATGGCGGGGTGAGTGCCGCCACCGAGTCCGCCCCGGCCCTCGAGCGCCACGGCTGGCCGGGACACTTCTTCGTCACGACGGGGAGGATCGGGACGGCGGGGTTCCTGGCGCCCGCCGACATTTCATCGCTCCGGCGCGCCGGTCATGTGATCGGCAGTCACTCGTGCACCCATCCGGTGCGCTTCGCCGCGCTCACGCGCGAGGCGATGCTCGAGGAGTGGCGGGTGAGCCGTGCCACGCTCGAGGACATCCTCGGCGAGGAAGTGCGGGTCGCCTCGGTCCCGGGCGGCTACTTTTCGCGGGCCGTCGCCGAGACGGCGGACGCGGCGGGGCTCCGGACGCTCTTCACCTCCGAGCCGACGTCGCGGACCCATCGGGTGGGGGACTGCACCGTGATCGGCCGCTACACGCTCCGGCGTGCGAGCCCCGCGGCGGCGGCAGCAGCACTGGCCGCCGGAGAGCCGCTGGCGTGCCTGCGCCAGTGGGCGATCTGGAATGCCAAGAAAATCGTGAAGGCGGCGGGCGCGCCCGTCTATCTCGCGGTCCGCGAGCGACTGCTCGAGCGCCGCACGCCTTCGTCCTGATTCACGTAACGACGAATGGATTCATGACGACCTCGATCAGCGTCTTCGGTCTCGGATATGTGGGCTGCGTCTCCGCCGCGTGCTTCGCCAAGGAGGGCCACACGGTCGTCGGCGTGGACGTGAACGCCGGCAAGGTGGACATGGTGAATGCCGGCAGGGCCACCATCGTCGAGATGGGGATCGGCGAGCTCGTTGGCGAGATGGTGGCGGCCGGGCGCCTCACCGCCACCACCGACGTCGCCGACGCCGTGCGCCGCACGCGGGTCTCGCTCGTCTGCGTCGGAACGCCGAGCCGGGCGAACGGGAGCCTCGACCTGAGCTACGTGGAGCGCGTGGCGGAGCAGATCGGCGCGGCGCTCCGGGACAAGGCAGAGCGCCATACGGTCGTGATCCGGAGCACGGTGCTGCCCGGGACGATCCACGAGCTCGTGATCCCCGCGCTCGAGCGGGCCTCGGGGAAGCGGGCGGGGACGGACTTCGGGATCTGCGGCAACCCGGAGTTCCTCCGCGAGGGCACCTCCATCCGGGACTTCTACGACCCGCCCTTCACCCTGGTGGGCGCGGACGACCCGGAAACGGGGAGGACCGTGGCCGCGCTCTACGACGGGATCGAGGCCCCGGTGCACATCATCCCGGTGCGGACCGCGGAGATGGTGAAGTACTCCTGCAACGCGTTTCACGGGCTCAAGGTGGCCTTCGCCAACGAGATCGGGAACATCTGCAAGGCTGCCGGCGTGGACAGTCACGAGGTGATGCGGATCTTCTGCGAGGATCGCAAGCTCAACATCTCCCCCTATTACCTGCGTCCCGGATTTGCGTTCGGCGGCTCGTGCCTTCCGAAGGACCTGCGCGCCGTGATCTACAAGGCGCGCTCGATGGACGTGGACGTCCCGGTCCTCGCGGCGACCCTCGAAAGCAACCGCAAGCAGATCGAGCACGCCTTCGACCTCGTGATGGCCACCGGGCGGAAGCGGATCGGCGTGCTCGGGCTCAGCTTCAAGGCGGGCACCGACGACCTCCGCGAGTCGCCGATGGTGACACTGATCGAGATGCTGATCGGCAAGGGGATGCAGCTCGCGATCTACGATCCCTACGTCACCAGCTCGCGGCTCATGGGCGCCAATCGCGAGTACATCGAGCGGGAGATCCCGCACATCTGGGAGCTGATGCGGGGAAGCATCCGCGAGGTGCTCGAGGGAAGCGAGGCGATCGTGATCGGCAACAGCGCGGGCGAGTTCCGCGAGATCCAGGGGCGGCTGGCGGAGGGCCAGCCGGTGGTGGACCTGGTCCGCGCCTTCGGGAACCGGACGTCGGATGGCCCGGCGTACCAGGGCATCTGCTGGTAGGAGCGCACATGGCCAGAGAGTTGTCTCCCCCGGCATCCGTCGCCCCTGATCACGCGGCCGAAGTGGAGCGCGGGGAACGGTTCGAGTTCGGGGAGAACTGGGCGCGGTTCCTCACGGTGCTCGACGACACCCGCATCGCGCAGGCGCGCGCATCGCTCGCGGCACTGCTCGGCACCGACGATCTCACCGGCCGCCGCTTCCTCGACATCGGCTCGGGGAGCGGGCTCTCGAGCCTGGTGGCCCGGCAGATGGGCGCACGCGTCACGTCCTTCGACTACGATCCGATGTCGGTCGCGTGCACGGCGGAGCTCCGGCGCCGCTACGCGCCCGACGATCCCGACTGGCGCGTCGAGCGCGGCTCGGCCCTCGATCCGGAATATCTCGAGCGACTCGGCACCTTCGACATCGTCTATTCGTGGGGCGTCCTGCATCACACGGGTGACATGTGGCGGGCCATCGATCTGGCGACGCGGCGGGTGACTCCGGGCGGCATCTGCTTCATCGCGATCTATAACGACCAGGGGGCCTGGTCCCGGCGCTGGGCCCGGATCAAGCGCTTCTACTGCTCGGGACCGGTCGGGCGGGCCATCGTGACCTCGATCGCCATTCCCTACTGGGTGGGACGCAACCTCCTGGCGGACCTCGTGTGGGGGCGGAATCCCCTTCGCCGCTACCGCGAATACAGCCGGCGGCGGGGCATGTCCGTCGTCCACGACTGGTTCGACTGGCTGGGCGGATACCCGTTCGAGTTCGCCAAGCCGGAGGCGATCCTCGATTTCTGCCGGAGCAGGGGCTTCGAGCTCCA